>JAFSXH010000036.1 GCA_017444165.1 bacterium
AACGAACGCTCTCACCTTTTTTAAGGCGATTGACGATGACCTTGAGAAGGGTGGAAATGTAGGCACTAGCCTCTTTTTTGCTAATTCTAGCCTCGTTAGCGAAATCAGCAGCTATCTCACTCTTGCCAACTTTAACAGTTTTTTTCTTATCTTGAGCCATGTCTTCCTCCGACTCTTATTTTACATATTTTATCGGCTTCGCCATTCTGCATAGAATAATTTTATACCTTCTTTATCGGAAAAACTTGATTTTTAAAGATGAAAAAATTAAGCGGAATATATCCAGCAAAGCAGAAGATAAAAATAGATTAATCATGCATGACTGTGAGTGAACGTATGCTTAGTGAAAATATTCATAACAATTACATAAAGATCCTCAAAGAAGAGTTAGTTGAGGCTATGGGGTGTACCGAGCCTATAGCTCTATCTTATGGAGGAGCGAAGATTCGTCAAATATTGGGTGAGAGGCCTAAAAGTATTGTTGCTAAATGCAGTGGTAATATTCTTAAAAATGTGCGCTGTGTAACCATTCCCAATTCTGGTGGTCTTACCGGTATAGATACAGCCGTATGGCTGGGTGTTTTGGGCGGTGATCCTTCTAAAGATATGGATGTTCTCTCCACTGTTGATGATCTAGCTCGCCAGGAGATGCAAAAAGAGATTGCCGCAGGAAGTTGCAAGATCGAATATTTAGAATCTCCTATACCCTTACATATTATTATTGAGGCGGAGAGCGAGAATCACCACGCTAAACTGGAGATACGCCACACTCATATCAACGTGACTGATGTGTGCAAGGATGGACAGCATATCTTTCACTCTGATAAAGAAGAAGTTTCCTTTGAACCTGCAGACAGAAGTTTGTTAAATTTAACCGATATAAAGACCTTTGCCGATACGGTCGATATAAAAGAAATTCGTACACTTATAGAGGATCAGATCCGCTGCAATATGGAGATCGCTTATGAGGGCATGGCGGGAAATTTTGGAGTAGGTCTAGGCAAGATTATCAAAAGTTCTTACCCTGAGGGTGTAGTTTCGCGCATGAAGGCTTACACGGCGGCGGCTTCTGAGGCCCGTATGGGTGGTTGTGATATGCCGGTAGTTATAAATTCTGGAAGTGGCAATCAGGGAATAGCTACTTCTGTACCCGTTATCGTTTATGCCAGAGAGAACAATATACCTAGAGAGAAGCTCTATCGCGCTTTGGTCTTTTCTAATTTGGTAACTATCTATCAGAAGAAGTTTATTGGTACGTTGTCTGCCTTTTGTGGAGCGGTTTCGGCAGCTTGCTCTGCGGGAGCGGCTTTGACTTATATCAACGGCGGCGATCTTAAAGCCATAGCGGCCACTATAGATAATACAATGGCTAATATTCCTGGTATAATCTGTGATGGAGCTAAAGTTAGCTGTGCAGCCAAGATAGCCACTTGTCTAGATGCAGCTATTATGTCTCATTATATGGCTATGCAGGGGCGTTTCTACAGGGCGCACACTGGTATTATCCAGGATGAAGTGGGCAAGACGATAAGTTCGGTTGGTTATATTGGTCGCGTGGGTATGATGCAGGCTGATAAAGAGATTATTCACCTCCTGGTGACTGACAGTTCACATTAATTGGTGAATGTTGCTGACGATCTCGCCTATGACTCTCTTGTTTTTGAGAGAGTCATCTATGGATTTTACTAAACGCAGTTTGTTATTTTCAACGATGAGGTAAAAGTGGCCCTCAATGTATTCTTGGGAGCAATTTATAATCAAAATGTCTCTCTGTTCTAATCCTTCCTCTAGTCGTTTACTCAACTGTAGGGCGAAAGTCTTTTCATTTCTAGTAAAGGAAAGGGGCAGAGAGATGTATTTACCAGAATCGCAGATCGTATCTTCACTCGTTTGGACGTAGAGGCGTATCCTGACGATTTCATTTTGTGAACTTCCCAGGGTACACAATTTTATGGAGCGTGTTTTAGCAGGAACGCGCTCTATGTAATGCAATCTTTCTAGAGTTCTTAGATGGCAGTGGACTGTTGAACTAGAGGAGAGGTTTACGGCCTGACAGATCTCTCTTATAGTTGGAGAATAGCCCTTCTCTTCGATGGTCTTGCTTATAAAGTTCATGATCTCTCTCTGTTTAGCGGAGAGGAAAGGGTACTCTTTTATAAGATCGCTCATCTAATTTACTCCAATTCTCAAGGCGGTATACGGGGCGGCCGCATTTCCATTATATTAATAGCATATCCTTTTAAGATGGTGGTTTAAAGTTGAAAAATAAAGAGTCTTTGCGCATTTTACATACCTCGGATTGGCATTTAGGGCGCGTTCTCTATGGCCGAAAGAGATATGAAGAGTTTGATAGATTTTTACAGTGGTTAGTGGTAACTATCAAAGAAGAAGAGATAGATCTTCTTCTGATTGCAGGTGATATTTTTGATACCACAACTCCCAGCAATCTAGCGCAGAGGTTGTATTACGAGTTTTTAAGCAGAGTATTCAAGGAGACCGATTGTCACAATGTAGTTATAACGGCGGGCAATCACGATTCACCTTCACTTTTAGAGACTTCCAAAGAGTTACTGAAGAACTTCAATATTCAAGTTGTGGGGAGTATAAGCGAAGATATACATGAAGAGATCTTTGTTTTGCCAGATAAAAACAGCGGTGAACCTGCTGTCATAGTCTGTGCCGTTCCTTATCTGCGCGATAAAGATATTCGCGTTGCTAAAGAGGGAGAAGATTTTGTTGAGAAAGATCGCCAACAGATAGAGGGCATACGCCAACATTATGCCGATGTCGCCTCTTTAGCTGAAAAAATAAAAACTGATGTTGAAGAGAGATTTTCTAAGTCCATTCCTGTTATCGCAATGGGCCATCTGTTTGTGGAAGGTGGCTCTACTGTAGAGGGTGATGGAGTTCGTGAACTGTACGTGGGCTCACTCGGCCAGGTAGGATGTGATATTTTTTCCGATATTTTCAATTATGTGGCGTTGGGTCATTTGCATGTTCCTCAAAAAGTTCATCATTCAGAGCATATTCGTTACAGCGGTTCGCCTTTGCCTATGGGGTTTGGAGAGGCTTCTCAAGTTAAGCAAGTCTGTATAGTGGAATTTTCCTCTAAAGGTATGGATGTTCGCACTTTAGATATTCCCATTTTTAGAAAATTACGGTCTATTAGCGGTAATTGGTTCTCTATTGTTGAGAGCGTTGCCCAATTGAAAAAGATGGACGAGCCTATATGGTTAGAAATAAACTTTGTCAGTGATGAGGTCAGGGGTAATTTAGTTAATGATCTCAAAGAGCTGGTCAAGGGGTCTAAATTGGAAATTATCTCCGTTAAGGATGTACAGAGTTTACAGCGTCTGCAGAATCAGATTAGTGGAGAGGAAAATTTAGAAGACCTCGATCCTCAGTTAGTTTTTTCTCGCTGTTTGGAGGATAAAAATATTCCACTTTCTCAACGTGAAGAGTTGCAGAGTACTTATAACGAAGTTTTGCAGGCTTTAGCAGATCAGGATCTCTTAGCTGATTGATGGGGTAGAAAATTGAAAGTTTTAAAAGTTCGTTTGCGCAATTTAAATTCTCTCTTAGGTGATTGGGAGATAGATTTTACAGACAAGGCTTACTTAAACGATTGTCTTTTCGCCATAACTGGACCTACAGGTGCTGGTAAGAGTACTATTTTAGATGCTATTTGTTTGGCACTCTACGGTAAGACTCCGCGTTTAGATAAGGTGACTAAGAGTAGCAATGAGATTATGTCGCGCCACACTTGGGATTGTTTCGCCGAGGTGATTTTTGAAACTCAAGCGGGTCGCTTTCGCTGTTCTTGGAGTCAACATCGAGCTGGTAAGAAGGCTACGGGCCAATTACAACAACCTAAACAAGAGATCGTTGATGATCTTACAGGTAAAGTTTTAGAGACTAAGGTTAAAGATATTGCCGATAAGATCGTTGAAGTTACAGGAATGGACTATGAGAGATTTACTAAGTCCATGCTTTTAGCTCAGGGCAGTTTTGCTGTCTTTTTGCAAGCCGAAGCCGATGAGAGATCGCCAATTTTAGAGCAGACAACGGGAACGGAGATCTACAGTCTGATCTCTTCTAAAACTTTTGAACTTTATAGTCGAGAAAATAAAAAATTGGGAGAATTGCGGGCACGTTCGGAAAGTCTCGTCCCCTTAACTGAAGAGCAAATTGAAAAGTTATCGGCAGAATTAATTAAAGAGAAGGAGAGAATGGATCTTTTAGGGAGAGAGGTACGCAGAGATCAGAAGATTATTGAGTGGATGGCTAAATTAAAAGAGTTGCAATGTGAATTAGAGGCTCTGTTAGCTACGGAAAAAGAATTGCAGAAAGATTATGATGATTTCTCTCCTCAGCGTGAGATCTTACAAAGGGGCCAAAGGGCGGCTGAGCTGGAGGGCAGGTACTTTGAATTGACCGACAATCGCCTGCAATGGCGCAAGAGTTCGGAAGAGGAGATCATTCTCAAAGACAATTTGGAGGGGGCCGAAGAGGAGTGGCTGAGGATCAAGAGGGTTTTAGAGTCTTTGCAAGATCGCGTAAATAGGACCAAGGCCAAGATAGATAAACTTCGCCCTATTTGGTCGAGGCTCCACGATATAGCCCACAGTTTGAGTGTTTATAAAAATTATCGTATAGATCTCACTGGCGAGATCAACAAGGCAACTTATGACATTAGTAAGAGCAAAGAGGAATTAGGTCGTTTGAAGGCCCGAGAGGCTGATCTGCGCAGTGAGAGGTTGCGTTTGGAACTCTATCGCTCAGAACATGAGATGGTGGCTAGAATTGTTGAAGATTGGGCTAAATTACAAGAATATGCGAAACTTTATATCCAATTTAGGGAATTATGGCAGAGAGAATCTCTCTCTCAGGTCGATTGGCAGAAGAGTTTAGATACTTTGCGGGCTCATCATGAGCAATTACAGAGAGATGTTGAGAGTAAACGAGCGGAAGCTCGCGCTTTAGAGGAGAAGATCAGGACAGCTAATAGGGGAATACAAGTCCTTTTACAAGGTCGTTTGAAGCGTGAGTTGAGAGCTGAGATAGATCACCTCCAAGAGAAGATTACTCTGTTGAAGAGTATAGCTTCTCTAAGTGAGAGGCGATCTCAATTGCAAGAAGGGGTTCCTTGTCAACTTTGTGGCAGTTTGCATCATCCTTATGCTCAAGGCAATGAGCCGCGTATAACTACAGAAGAGGATGAGTTGCGTTTTTTGAAGGATAAATTTAATGAATTGGAACGTTTGGAGAATGAAGTAATCCGCTCTCAAGAAGGAGGAGTAGAGATAGCGAAGGCTATATCTGCTTTGGAGTCGGCTCTATCTCAAGACAAATTTGAGATGAGCAAGATCGAAACTTTGAAGCTCAATTCGTATCGTGAACAAGAGCGTTTAACTCAGAATATGCAGAAGTACCAGGACGAGTTGTTGGGTTATGCTCATGGGTACTTTGCCGAAGGTGAAGAGTTTAATATAGAGCGTTTAATGGGATTTTTGACTAGCGAGCATGACTTTTATTTGCAAAAGAGAGATCACTATATACAGTTAGGTGAAGAGATCACTCAATTGGAGAAGGATAAAGATGCTCTCTTGGCTAGTCTGCGCGAGCGAGAAGCTAATGTTGTCTCTCTGCAGGCAAAATTTAAAAATTACTCTCAGGAGATCGAGCGTTTAAATGCAGAGAGGCTCCAATTGAATAATGACTACGATCTCAGTGAGAGTGAAGAACGCTGTTACAAGAGTTTGCGTCTTTTGGAGAGAGAAGTTGCCGATCAGGGTGAGGACAGAGATAAGATTCAGATGCGCTACACTTCGGTTAAGACCAGTCTGGAACTCTGTCAGGCGAAGTGTAAGGATCTGGCTGAAATTAACACTGCTTTGGAGAGTAATTTTAGAAGGAGTTTAGCGGAGTACAATTTTGAAAGTGAAGAGGATTTCCGTTCTGCACGTTTGGAATTGAAGAATCGCCAGGTTATCGAGGAAGAGGATAATCGTCGTTTGGAAGCGTGGAAGGGTGTGCAGATAAAGCGTCTAGCCTGCGAGGAGAGTTTGCAAAGTGAGCAGGCTAAGAATTTAGCTGATGCTGATGCTGAGGATGAGGATATAAAAAAGAAGGTTCACGATCAGCAGATTGAGTTAGAGCAAGTGCGCAACGATATAGCGGAGATAAAGCACCAATTGCGCCATAACGAGGCGGTTAAGCGGGAAAAAGAGGAGCGTATAAAGGCAATTCAAGCTCAGGAGAAGGTCTTGAAGCGTTGGGCTAATCTTTATGAGCTTATCGGCTCTAAAGATGGCAAGAAGTTCCGCAACTACGCGCAGGGGCTCACCTTTGAAGTTATGATCCATTACGCCAATAAGCAACTTGAGAGGATGAGTGATCGTTACTTCCTCTTGCGTGATAAGGTCAATCCTTTGGGGTTGAGCGTAGTAGATCGCTACCAAGCCAATGAAGTGCGCTCGGCTAAGAATCTCTCTGGTGGTGAGAGCTTCCTGGTGAGTTTGGCTCTAGCTTTGGGACTCTCGCAGATGGCCAGTCGTAATGTGCGCATAGAGTCACTCTTCTTAGATGAGGGCTTCGGTACTTTGGATGAAGAGAGTTTGCAAGTTGCTTTGGATACTTTGGCCTCTTTGCGCCAAGAGGGCAAGATGATAGGGGTTATATCCCATGTGGCCGCTATCAAAGAGAGGATTTTGGCGCAGATATCTGTGGAGAGTCAGGGCAACGGTCAGAGCTTGCTCAAAGGGCCTGGCTGTCGTTTTATCCCAACGAAATAGTAGGAGTAAGTTATGAGTGAAGGATGTACTCACGATTGTTCGAGTTGTGGCAAAAATTGTTCGGAGAGGAAAGGGCCAGTCGATCTTAAGGTTGCGGCCAATGCGGAATCTAAGATCAAAAAAGTTATAGCTGTTGTCAGCGGTAAAGGCGGTGTAGGTAAGAGCTTTGTCACCTCTATGTTGGCTGTGTTAGCTAATAGGCAAGGTAAACGTGCCGCGATCTTAGATGCGGATATAACGGGGCCGTCCATTCCTAAGGCCTTCGGTTTGCGAGAGAGGGCTCAAGGCTGTGATACGGGGATTTTGCCCGTCTACAGCGATGGCGGCATTCCCATTATGTCGCTCAATCTGCTCTTGGCTAACGATACCGATCCTGTCGTTTGGCGCGGCCCTATCTTGGCAGGTACGGTCAAGCAGTTTTGGCAGGATGTAATTTGGGGCGAAGTAGACTATATGTTTATCGATATGCCGCCAGGGACTGGTGATGTGCCGTTGACGGTCTTCCAGTCATTGCCTATAGATGGAGTGATCGTGGTTGCTTCTCCTCAAGAGTTAGTGGGCATGATCGTTGAGAAGGCTATAAACATGTTGAAGATGATGAATATTCCTGTTTTAGCTTTAGTGGAAAATATGAGTTATTTCGTGATTCCCAATTGTGAGGAGAAGCATAACATCTTTGGGGATAGTCACATTGAGGATATTGCCAAAAAGTTTTCGATTGGGACGGTCTGCCGTGTGCCTATTAATCCTAAGTTGGCGTCGGCTACAGATAACGGAGCTATTGAGGACTATGCAGAGGAGGCATTAGTTCCAGTAGTGGCAATGTTGGGTAAACTGTAATTTTGTAGGCCTGATATTTTGCGTTTGGCGGTATTAATTAGCAATTAGCAATTTGTAATGTGCAATTATTTTTGAGGAAGAAATAATTAATTTATTCCAAAATTGCTAATTGCGCATTATGAACTGCAAATTAAAAGATCTGCTCACCAAAAAGTCGAAACTGTTGTTCAATTTACATGTTTCTGCAACGTTCGTTTTGTAAGGGGTATTGATGTCTAGATTGTCTTGGCTTGAATTGATAACTGAGGTTCTTGGAATATGCAAAGAACCGATGACTAGTGAAGAAATATGGAAAAAGGCAAAAGAGTTTGGTTTGGATAAAGGAATTGCTGGCAAGACTCCTTGGTCATCAATCGGTGCGCGTATATATACAGATATTAAAGATAATGGTGAAAGTAGCATATTTTTACAGGTATCGAAAAAGCCACCGAAGTTTGCCTTGAAAGAAAACTGGTTTGGTGATACGTGTACGCCTATAACTTTGAAAAGTTCAGAATCGTCTTCGTGCGGTCTCTCAGATGACAGGGAGTGCTCCTTTAGAGAAAGAGATCTTCACAAAATTCTTACCTCTTTTGTATATTTTAGTTCGCATTTCAAGTGTTATTCGAAGACAATAAATCACGAAGTGTCGTCTAAGGGTAAAAAGGGTGAAAATGAGTGGTTGCATCCTGATATTGTAGGTGTGCATTATCCGTTTGATGATTTTAGCGATGAAACTCGTAAATTAATGGCTTCTGTTTCTCAAAGTAACTGCAAGTTGTTTTCGTTTGAGTTAAAAGTTGAACTGGGATTTTCTACGTTGAGAGAGTATTTTTTTCAAGCTGTTTCAAATTCAAGTTGGGCGAATGAGGGCTATCTTGTGGCTCTGAAATACGATGATGATCCTGATTTTGTAGATGAACTCAGAAGGCTGAATAGTGCATTTGGCATAGGTTTTATAAAGTTAAATAGTCAAGATTATAAAAAAAGTGAAATATTATTTTCAGCGAGAGAAAATGAACTGGACTGGAATACTATAGATCGTCTCCGTAGTAAAAATGCTGATTTTAGAGATTTTGTTCACAGAGTATCGGCTGATCTAAAAGGTGAAGAGGTACATAATCCTAATTTTTTTGATAAAGTGTTTACCTCTGATGATGAATTTCAAAAGTACATTGAAGAAAAACACATAAACTGAGTTTTTTGAATGTTCGTTATAAGCGTTGTGCGTTGTATTTTTTTAGATCGCTCTGAACTCCTAAGCAATTTGAAAAATTATCAATCTTCTCCATATATCAATATTCCGTCTCTGTCTATCTCACTCTGTAACTTTTCGCCGATCGTTCTGTCCAGATCTACGATGTCGAACATTAATAGGGTATAGGCCCTCTCATTTATATCATCGTAAAAATCAAGATAATTGCCGCCGCTTACAGCAATATCAATGTCACTTCTTTCACGATTTGTACCCCTGGCACGAGAACCGAAGAGGATCACTTTCTTTACGCCGTTCTTTTGGGCAAAGTACTTAATATCTCTCAACACTCTATCGGGGACATTTAATGGCATATTCGAGCAAGACCTGAACTTTATAACATATTTTTAAATTTGAATATTATTGATAAGAGTATGCACAACAATAATATGATCATGCAAATTATCATAAAGCCGTGGGTCGTTTGGGCTAGCGGCATCCAGCGGCCATCTACGTTCATTCCATAGATACCAGATATAATTGTAGGTATAGAGCAAACTATAGTTATGGATGTCAATCTTTTCATGGTATTGTTGAGTCGGGAATCCATGATCGAAGACATGAGATCGCGCGTACCGTTAATGATCTCTCTGTATATCTGGGCCATCTCTATAGCCTGTTGATTCTCTACTATGACGTCTTCCAAAAGTTCTTGATCCTCTGGATAACGCTGTAAACGTCCGTCTTTGTAGCGAGTGAGACGGTTTAATACGTTGCCATTGCCGCGCAAAGATGTGGAGAAGTAGACTAGGGTAGACTCTAGTTCGTGGATGCTTATCAGCTCTTTTTCGTTGTTTATATTTTCGATCTGATTTTCAAACTCAGTGCGCTTGCTGTCTATAGTTATCAAGACTTGCTGGTAAATCTTTGTAGCTCTAGCGATAATTTGATAGACGAATTTTAATTTCTTCTTAGTGGAGAAATTGCGCATGCGCCCTTCATGGAAAGGCTTTAAAACCTCAGTATCTTCAGAGCAGATCGTTATTATGTTGTCTTGAGTTAAGATTATACCTAAAGGTATAGTTGTATAACGAGCTTCGCGGTGGCGTATCTCTTGGGTAGGAATGTCGATGAGGATGAGGGTGTAACTGTCCTCAATTTCGATACGGTTCTTCTCTTCTGGGTCGGTAGCTGCTTGTATGTCTTCTTTATCAATAGTTAAGCTAGTAGCGATCTTTTCGATCTCTTCCGCACTGGGGCTGACCAATTTGATCCAGGCTCCCTTGATGATCTCTTCAATTTTACTTATTTTCTGATCGTCAGTGCGAAATATTTCTAGCACAACTCTTTTTACTCCAATCCTTTCGACTGCGGGAAAAGTGTTACAAAGAAAATGATTATTTTCCTTCTTGTAAGCAGTGCCTGAAGTTGTGGTGGCCAAATTTTGTCTAGGACTGTGCGTTGTAAGTCTGATATGTTGCGTTTGTGTGGAGCAGTTTTGCTTAAAGGTTCGTAATGCTCAATTTTTTTGAAAAAAATTATGATACATAAAAAATCCTTCTTTTTGTATCCCTGCCAGTTGAAATTAGGTGGTAATTCATTTTGTTCTAAATTTATTTAAATTATTGGGCAAAATAAATAATCACTATTAGCATTATTATTGCTAAGTTAGGAGTTATATATGAAAAGCATTGAAATGCGACAAGATCCATTATTCATGAGAAATAGCTTTGAATCTGTAGGAAAATGGGGGATCCCACTTGTCAAAAGACAAGAGATTAATCTTAACAATTTAAGAATGATAGCTTGTTCCGATACAAGAGCAAATGATAACGAAATAAACAAACGCAACGGTGTACATTTTTTTGTGGATGATTATAGATTTAAGGGAATATATGAGCACCCCGATAGATCTATAGATAAATTTTCACAATATGCTTTTTTACTAACACCAGATTTTTCAATCTATTCTGATATGGATCCATGGAGGCAATTAGAGAGTGTAGTTATGAATCGTTGGTGTGGAGCGTATTGGCAAAGTAAGGGATTAAACGTTATTCCAACAATTAGTTGGGCAACGTCAATAAGTTATGATTTTTGCTTCGATGGAGTAGAAAACAATTCAATTGTTGCCTTAGGAATGATCGGTTAAAAAATCGCTTACAATTCATGTTGGGATATAACACTATGCTCGAGAAATTAAAACCGTCTTGTATTATTTGTTTTGGAGAACCCTTCCCAGAAATGTCTGGTAATATCATAAAAGTTGACTACTTCAGTTCAAGAAAGGTGGTGCGATAAAATGGGTGGAAGAGGAACCTTTGCTAGTGGCGTAAACGTCAAGTACACTTATATGACTGTTAGTTTTATTGAGGGCGTAAAAGTTCTCGCTGGATTAGAAGGAAAGCATGGTCTTCCTGAAGAGGCCCATTCTAGCACAGCTTATATAAAGTTAAAACCCGATGGAACTTTTCATGAGATGAGAATTTATGACAAAGATCATTATCTAATATGTGAACTTGCTTACCATAAGGAACCTAACTTAAGAAAAGACGGTAAGCCAGTACTATAGTCAAACAACATAATATTTGATATAATGCAAAAGTTATGAGTTATGATAAAAAATTTAGAGAACGAGCTTTAGCGTGTAAAGATAAATACAGCTTTGAGACAGCGGCAGAGATATTTGGTGTATCTAAAATATCTATTCTTAATTGGCAAAATTTATTAAAGGAGCAAGGTAGTTTAGATAAACGTCCTATAAATCGCAAATTTAAGAAGATAGATCAAGATGAGTTGCGAAAATATGTTGAAGAACATACTGACGCTTATTTATAGGATATGGCTTTAGTGTTAAATTGCAGTTCAACAGCAATAGGCAAGGCTTTGAAGCGTTTAGGAAT
>JAFSXH010000037.1 GCA_017444165.1 bacterium
AACTTTAGGCACAACATACAAAGTTTACAACACAAAAAAACATATAAATCATTTTAGAAGAAAGAATTTTTTGTAATTGTTAATTACTGATTGTTATGTTAAAATCTACGCAACAGTTAGCTGAAAAGGAAGAAATTTATAGGTGAAAAGAAACCCTCTTCTTATATGTTCTATAGTCCTATTGTTAATTTTGACTTTTCCCAGTTTGGCCGATGTCAACGGTACGGTCGTCAGCGTAAAAGATGGTGAAATAACTATAGATCGCGGATCGGCCGACAATGTAACTCCAGGCACACATTGGCAAGTGTACCGCAACGGTAAAAAAAAGGCAGAATTAGAAGCAGTTTTAGTAGACGAATATAATTCTCACTTGAAGCTCGTTTCTGGAGATGAAGTTAAAGTTGGCGATAAAGTTGTCAGCAAGGATGTGTCTTTGAAGAACAAACTGGAGGCTACTACTATCAGTAGCAATCAGATCTCTGTCAACGAAGACGTTCCTGAAAATCCAGAAATTGTTGACAAATCTAAGGCTAAAAAAGAGAAAAAGAATAAAGTATCCAGAGCAAATAAAGGAAAGATTGAAACAGCGGAGAGTGCTGAAAGTAAATTTAATAAATTGATTCCTGCTCACACAAAAAAAGCGAACTTTTCAGGTGGAACTTCTAAATTGAGGAGAACTTCTGTCGATCCTTACTTGACAACTAACGCTTTTCTCAATTTTTTTAATAAGCATACTAAACCAGTTTGGCAAAATACTGTTCCTACTGTATTAGACGAAGTTCGTTATAACGTTGGCATGAAGTCTATGCACAAAACGCTCAGTCTCGATGTGGAAGTAACCTGGTGGAGTGAGGATTTAGTAGATGCTTACTCCGATATGATGGCCATGAGAGAAGGGCGCACGAGCATGGAGCAGCGCATAGCTATGCGCAACGGCCTTTATGCCCAAAAAGGTATCGATAAGTTTATCGTCTTCCACATTAAATTAAAAAATGTTGGCAAAGAGAACGTACAGATTGAGCCTTTCCATTGGCACGCTTATCTTGTGGATGATCAAGGTAATAATGTCAAAGCTGAACGTTATGATCAAATTTTGGATAAGGCTTTAGTTCCTGGACAAGAGACTGAGGGCAATATCTATTTCTTAAAGTATGATGCCTCAGGCAGAAACTTCTCTGGTTCTCACGTAACGCTAGTTTTAGAAGACATTTTAACTGAACGACAGACTATGAAATTTTAGAAACGACTCATAATACAAATTGTAAATATTTGCTATTATGCTAGATTGTGGTTATCATATCCATTAAAAATTACGTTTGGAGTAACATATGGGAAATATAATAAATATTATGTCTGCCGACGCTCCCAAAGCAAAAGATGAAGAGAAAAATACTCCCGTGATCCCTCGCGTGCGCAAAAGTGCGAGGAACCTACATGAGGGACGCTCCGACATAAAAGCTATAATCTTTGTGGTTGGAGCTTTGTTTGTTCTGTTTATGCTGATAGCTCAGTATTCTATCTCTTCGCAGTTGCCATCTATCGGTAACGAGGCCAATCAATCTGGAGATGGCCTTTATTACACTATGAGAATATCGAACAGCCGCGTTGCGGGTGAACCCGTGATGTTGATGATGTCAGTGACAAATACTTCTGGAGTAACTAAAACTTTAGACTTCAGCAAAGATACTCAGATAGATTTCATAGTACAGAACAAAATCAATATGTTCTTCAATGAGATTCCTGTGGAAGTTTGGCGTTATTCCAAGACGATGAATAAATCGAAAATCAACAAGAATGTAAAGAAGAGCATGACTATACTGCCTAACGAGGAGAAAGTCTTTTCCGTAAAGTGGAATCAGACTGATAACAATGGCGAAAATGTCCAAGGCGGCAAGTATATCATAACTGGAGAGATCAACACCTCAAAAGGCCCAAGAAACTTGAAGATAGGCTAATCTTTTCTGCGAAGGTGTTCTGCAGGAAGTTACCCCCTCTAAGGGAATCAGCGGTGCGTCTGTTTTTGGCGTGAGATGGGTGATCGCGGATATGTAAAAGTATCTGAGGAAAGTCCGGGCTCCGTAGGGCAGGGTGCTGGATAACGTCCAGTAGGGGTAACCCTCAGGATAGTGCCACAGAAATGTTAGACCGCCTCTTCGCATAAAAACGAAGCGGTAAGGGTGCAACGGCGGGGTAAGAGCCCACCAGCGAAGTGGAGACATTTCGGCTAGGTAAACCCCACCTGGAGCAAGATCGACAGGAGGTACATTCTTGAAGTGTCCGATGGCCCGTCGGTTCCCTCCTTAAAGGATCGCTAGAGGAGCATAGCGATATGTTTCACAGATAAATGGTCGCCTTCCAATTTTGGAAACAGAACCCGGCTTACAGTCTCACGCTCTATTTCACAAGTTTAGGCATGATGTGCCATGCCAAAGATAACAGAAATCTTAAGGAGAATTAAATGCGTTTAACAAGTAGATTGCTTCTAGGTTTGGCTTGTTCGGTGTTATGCCTAACTACCTTCGGTTGCGGCAATGACAGTAACGATAACTGGAGTCCGACTAGGGATGGACAGAACTTTTACGTCAATAACTTTAGCCAAGAAGACAGTGCTGTAGTCTTTTTGAGTAATGCCAGCAATATGGAAAACGATTATGACGATTATTTTATCACTACCAACAAACAGCCGTCCGTTTATACAGAGCGAGACACTAATAGCAATGCTAAGGTAGATCTGGATACGGATAAGATCGGTCCTCACGATCTCACTCATATATTAATGAGAGATGTGAAAGACAGACTAGAGAAAAAAGCGGTCAATGCCAAGGTAGATGCAAACTACAAGATCACTCCTAACACCAAGTATACCGATATGGCTAAAGGTGAAGAGATCGAGATTAATGTTGTCACTAGTCTGAACAAATTTACAAAGAAGAAAGTTAGGAAGATAGTTGATAACGATGAAACTACTTCTATCTTAGTCTTTGCCGAAGTTGACGATGAAGGTTATGCCAGTATGAGCAACAGTCGCGCCAAAGAGATCGACAGAGCCTTCGGTGTCAACAATCCTTACTCCGCAGATGGATCTTCCATATACGATACAGTACGCAATACCTTTGGTAAAGAGTTGACCCCTGGTCTAGATGGCGAGAAGAAGATTATCATCGTTGCTCTCTACAACGATACTATAAGCGGCAAAAATACGGGAAACAAAGTCTACGGGTATTTCTACGCTGTCGATGAATTTTCTGCCAAAGACGAGCCTTACAGTAATGAGGGTGAGATCCTCTACATGAATGCCGAAGAGGACGACTATAATTTCTATTCTACTATGGCACATGAGTTCCAGCACATGTGTTGCTTCAACCAGAAGTACATCCGCTATGGAAGTTATGATGGTTCCATGGAAGACACTTGTATCAATGAAGGTATGTCGCAGTTGTCTGAAGATATAAATGGATTCGGCATGTACCCCAATCCAAACACTTCAGAAATAAATAATTACCTCATTTCAACCTCCACCTCTTACTTAAAATCCCCTGAAGCCTATTCATTTAACGATGAATCCTTCTCCAATAGGCAGGGAGATTATGGTCAATCTTATTTGTTAGCAAGATATGTCGCTGATCGCTTTGGAATAGATGCCATCACTGAGCTCTGTACTAGCAAAAAAGTCAGCAAGTTAAACTTCACCGACACTTTAAGAATCGACTTCAAAGAGTTGTTCCACGATTTTGGTGTTACCAATTGCGTTGATCATTACAACAATGTGGAGAACAAGTATAACTACACCTCCATATCTCTCTTTGATCTTCCCTACACTGCTCAAGGGTTAGTCGGTGGTCAGTATCACCACGCCTACGCACAGTATCCGTATAAGGGGCTCTCTAACAATTATCGCCTCATGTGCTGGACGAACAGTTATTACCGTTATGTCTTTGATAATGATTTAGATCAATTGCACGTAACTATCAGCAAGAGTAACAATGCCAGTGACTCTATGAATAACATTTTGATACTGAACAGAAATGCTGGAATAGTTGGTGAGAACAGCATTTTGAGACAGATCGTCAACAGTAGTAATTAATTGATAAATTAATTATAAAAAAAGCTCCTCGTAAATAGACGGGGAGCTTTTTTTATAATTTTAGTGAACTCCCTTAGAACTGCACTCCCTCATTTTTTCGATTATTTTTCTTAGAAGCTACTGTAAGAAAGTGCTGTATATCGGCAACTATATAGTCAGCCACTTCAAGTTGTGACAATTTTAGAGAGATTATTTCGCTATCACTAACAAAAACAATGTAGCTCCCAGAACTGCTCTTGTGTACCAATACATCTTCTAGATCATCTAAAAAAATATTGTGAGTTACATAAGGGAATTCCCAAATCTGCTTTTTGACATCCAATTTTTCACCGCTAATTTTTACCAAATTACTATAACCAGATTGAATTGTTAAAATAATTACAAAGAGGAGAAAAACACCGTAAAAAAATGTCCAATCGCCACTTTTCATAGCTCCACTAAACAGAGAAAAACGCTCATTAGCCTCACCAAAAATAGGAGACAGACTCAACACAGCCACCAACACAGCCATAGTGATCAACTCATTGAATAAACCTGAAATTCCCCATTGATATAATCTCCCTGTTCCACCATCAATATCAGAAATATCTACAGAACAATTTTCAGGACGAACAGGATGTTCACTAACTAACTCTGGATACTTTTTAGCTCTAAGTTTATAAGGCAAATCGACATCCTCATAACTCATCTCTATACTTCTTGAAGTTTCAGACACCATCAAAAGATTGCATTGCATAGACTTGACTAAAAATTCGGCTATATCTTTACTCACTCTCATATCATCAAAACGGCAATCAAGCATGTATTGATAACGACCATCGATCAAAACTATTTCAAAAATATCGCTAACATGTACACCTTTGCTCTTCTCAGAGATATTCAAGCGAATTTTAGCCCCTTCTGCAAATGAATAAGAGATATTTGGTCCCCAAAGACCATCACGAATCTCAATACTTCCAGATTTACCTTGATAATTTACACGAATAGTTTTCCTAGAAGCATTTATAACTATAAATCCCAGAGCAATTGTAATTAATGAAATTATAAGACCCAAAAACCAATCAACTTCCTGCGAACGCAAAATTAATTTACTGAATATGTAATAGATAGGAATCCCACCCACAATCCCAGTAAATATCAAAAATATTCCTAAATCGCGTCCCTTATTACTTTTTACAGTTAAAACATCAGTATCTTTTGACAATTTTTATTATCCTACAAACTAAAAAAAATATAATAATGTGAGTTAATTAAGTGCTTAGTAAAACCTTCCCATAAGGAGGACGGATTAAAATTCAAACAGAAAAGTAAAAGTATTATGGCACTTTCAATAGGTATTACAGGATTAACTCAATCTGGAAAATCAACTTTGTTTAAATCGCTAACTTGTCTATCTGAAGCAGATGTTACGGGAAAAAAACAGCCTTTAGCTCGCGTTTCCGTCCCAGATGATAGATTATGGCAACTTTCAGCTATATTTAACCCTAAAAAAACTACTCCAGCT
>JAFSXH010000038.1 GCA_017444165.1 bacterium
AAATTTCAAAGCAGATCGTCTTGGATGGTGGCCCCTCCACTTGTCAATTTGCAATTACGAACGCTTGTAACGCCAAGTGTGAATTTTGCAATTTTTCACGCGATCGCACTGGAGAGGATAGAATTTTTGTCAAGTTGGAAGAAGGCATAAAGGCTATAGAATCACTCTATCGCAATGGCGTACGTTTTTTGATCTTTACTGGTGGAGAACCTACACTGAATCCACATTTGGGAGCATTCATAGAACATTGTCAAAAGTTGGACATAGATACTTTGCTAATCACTAATGGTTCTATGCTCTCAGAGGAGAAGGTAAACGAGCTTATCGATAAGGGACTTAAAGAAGTTATTATTTCGGTAGATTCTATAGATCAGCAGGTAGGTGAATACAATCGGGGATTGCCTGAAATTGCAGAGACTATTCGTTGTGCTAATGCTATTTTTCAAAAGAGAAAAGTTGGCCATATTGCTTCAGTGACTTTGAGCAGAATTTTGGGCGATCTGCAGAGCTTACCAGAGAGTTTGCGCGATCTTGGTTTTGAAGCGGTGACCTTTTCTTTTCCTTTGACTAATTTAGATTCTAATTATTTGGGATGTCGTGATTGCGAATTAGTTGATTACACTGCTGAAGAGATGCACAATTTGATAGATGAGGTATTGAGATTAAAGAAGATTTTCACTGTATTAAATCCTAGGGAATCACTTTTAGATATGCATCGTTATTTAAATGGTGAAGTGCAACGTTTTGTTTGTTTGGGAGGATTTAAACAATTTTACTTAGATTGGAATTTGCAACTTTGGCGTTGTTGCAACTGGAAGACTCCTCTATGTCATGTTAGTGATTTTAATGGCAGTCAGGCAGTGCGCGATGGTTGCACCTCTTGTATGGTAGATTGTTACCGTGATACTAGCGTTTTGCAACATTGTGCCGTCTCTTTTAGCGATGGTATACACTCTATTTGTTGCGATAGATGGTCGAGAGCTTGGCGACAGTGGATTAATTTAAATAATTGGCGTTCTTTAAGATCTATTATTGAAAATTTTCATTGGTTGCGAAATTTAAAGTAATTTCATGTACAAATTTATTGGTAAATTTCTCAAAAAATTAACTAGATTTATCTATACCTATTCTAGAATTATAGTGCCAGTTGCTATAGCATTAGCTATTATCAGTGGTTGGTACGCTTATAGGCATTTGGTCTTCGATTCAGATCAAGCCAATTTAATCAAACGTTCTGATGCTCTCCAAGCAGAACAGGATCTCTACGTTGAAGCTTTTCCTGATGCTGAAGATATAGTAGTGATAGTGGAAAATGGTACAAAAGAACAGAGAGAAAAATTTATTGAGAGTTTAGTTGCTAGATTGGCAGAAGAGCCAGAAGTATTTTCTGATATTTTAGCTCAGATTGATTTTAGCAAATTCTCTAGGTATGTTCTTCATTTTATGAAGCCTGAAGAACTTGAGGATATGGCGAAACTGCTACAAGATAACGAGGATATTATAAATGCAATCGTTTGTTCTAGTACCTTCTTAGATTGTTTGATGGCTGTAGATTTTGTCGATAAACCTGCGAGCGATCCTCATACTATTGCTGAGCTTCTGCCCATTATCAATAATTTTGTCGATATTTTTTCTCAGTGTATGGAAGAGCGCGGCCGCGTCAAAAAATGCACTCCCTGGTCAGAAGCCCTGGTAGGTGATTTCAAAGTTGAAGAGCGAGAGGCCTTTGATCGTATATTGACCCAACAAAATTTTCAAAGATATTGCACTGTAGCTGGTGATCGTTTCTATGTACTCTCTTGTCGTCCTTATTATCGAGAAGGAGAGGATAAGAGTATAGCTAGTGAGAGAGCTGTAGAGCGGATGCGCGTGATCTTGGATGAATTGTGCAAGGCTAATAAAGATGTTTTAGTTGGTTTGACGGGGGAGATTGTTCTAAATGTCGATGAGGCCCAATCTTCAACTAGAGATTCGCTCCATTCGGCTATTTTATCTTTATTTTTAATTGCTCTCGTCTTTATTTGGGCTTTTCGTGAATGCTGGCCTCCTCTGATGGCTATTTGTGGTTTAGTTATTGGCATCTCTTGGACCTTAGGTTTTACAACCTTAGTTATTGGTCATCTCAATCTGTTGACTGTAACTTGTGCTACCATTCTAATGGGGTTGGGAATTGATTTTGGTATTCACCTTCTTTATCGTTACGATGAGGAGAGGGGACTGACGCGCAATCCTTTGACAGCTATGGAGAAGACGTTGATGGGGGCTGGTTATGAAAATTTGATGGGGGCGGTGAGTACGGCTGTAGCCTTTTTATCCTTGGCTTTTACCAATTTTACAGGTGTTGCTGAATTGGGAATTATTGCAGGTTCGGGGATAATTCTCTGTCTGGTATCGATGAGTTTAGTCTTGCCTAGCCTGATCTTTTGGCGTGAGGGTAAGGGGTATAGCAGGCGTGTTAGTCAGAATATTAATCGTTTCGATCTCTTAGCAAAATGGGAAAAGAAATTACTTAACAATCCTGAAATTGCTGTCTCTTTAGGAATAGCTCTGACGGTTCTTTCGCTCATTTATGCTTATAACATTAAATATGATTATAACCTTTTAAACCTTCAAGCTAAGGGGCTGCAGTCGGTAGTGACAGAGCGTCACTTGCTCAATTCCAGCGATCACTCTCTCTTGTGCGGCATATCATTGCAAAAAGATCCTGTGAGTGCCAGGGAGATGGCTCAAAAGTTTTCTAAATTGAAAACAGTAGCCTCGGTGGAGACTGTCGCTTATATGATTCCTTCTGATTATGACTCTAAGAGGGAATTTTTGCGCAAGATAGTCAAAATTATGCATCGCATACCAGAACCTTTAGCTCTAGAACGAGATAAGAAACGCAGTCGCATTCAGGAATTTAAGAAGATGGAAGCCTTCTTTCTGAGTAAAGAGTCGGATAGTGAAGATTTTTTGCAACAAATGAGTCAGAGTAGCGATCCACGCATAGCCGCTGAGGCCCAAAAATTGCGCCAAAAGTTGGAGCATCTATCTGAACTTCTCTCTACCATGGGGCCTGGAGCTTTGGATGAGGGGTTAGAGGCTTTTGAGAGGGAATTTTACAGCAATTTACACAATATTATCTCCTTTATGCACAGGCAAAACTGGGAACCGGAGTTTACTTTAAAGGATATACCTGAGGATCTGTATAGGCGTGAAGTAGGTAAGAATGGTCTCATTCAGGTACGCATCTTTCCCAAAGAGGACGTTTGGGAGAGAGAGGCTCAGGAGAGGTTTGTCAAAGATCTGCAGAGTGTTGATCCTAAAGTTGTGGGTATGCCCGTTATGGCCTATTACGATTGTCAATCTTTGCGTGAGGCTAATGAACGCGCTGGTGTTTGGGCTTTAGCGGCTATTTGGATTTTACTATTTATCCATTTTAGGAGTATAAGTACAGCTGTACTAGCTCTTTTGCCTAAGGTTTTAGGGATAATTTGGATGGTAGGTTTTATGGGAGTGACTCACACAGATTTTAATAGTGCCGACTCTCTGGCTTTACCTTTAATTTTAGGCATAGGTCTGGTTTTTGGCATTCACATTATTCATCGCATTTCTGAAGAGGATGGTGGAGGGATATTTTCCCATTCGACAGGACCTTCGATAACTTTAGCGGCTTTAACGACAATAATAGGTTTTGCTACAATGATTAATGCTGAACATCAGGGGATAGCCACTTTGGGCTTGGTAATGACCTTCGGTGTGAGTGCCAATCTTTTGAGTTCGGCTGTCTTTATGCCCAGTTTATTTAGCTTCTTGCGCAAATATTTTAATTACAAAGTAAACTTGCATAAATGAGGTTCGGTCAAAATGGCGGATATTTTAGATAATCTCAATCCTCAACAGAGGGAGGCCGTCTCTACTACGGAGGGGCCAGTTCTCATATTAGCGGGAGCTGGCAGTGGCAAAACTACCGTTTTGACGAAGCGCATTGCTTGGATATTGGAGAACGAGCTCGCCAAACGTTCGCAGATTTTAGCCGTGACTTTTACCAACAAAGCCGCTCGCGAGATGAGTGAGCGCATTGAGAAATTATGTGGCAAAGGTTATCTGCCCAATGTGGGAACATTCCATGCTGTCTGTGCACGCTGGCTGCGCCGTGAGGCCTCGCGCAGTGATAAAGATGAAAATATCTTAAATTTCAGTGGTCAATTTTCTATCTACGATCAAGAATCGCAGTTGATCCTCATGCGCAAGATCTTAAAAGATCTGAATGTAAAAAATGATGGTGACGATAATTATCGCGGTTTAGCCCGCACGTATCTATCTCGCATAAGCAGATACAAGAATGCTCGTACTATTCCTCAAGATTCGGATGATGCCGATACTGAAGAGAGGGAGATCGCTCCTATTTATGCCGCTTATAACAAAAGTTTGCGCGAGAATGACTCCTTAGATTTTGATGATCTCTTGCTCTACATGGTAAAACTTTTAGAAGAGAATGAAGAGATCCGCGAAAAGTATCGTCAGCGTATAAATTACATTATGGTAGATGAATTTCAAGATGTAAATTCTATCCAATACTATCTTTTGCGTTTGCTTCTAAATGAGAACAATAATTTTTGCGCTGTTGGTGATGATGATCAGAGTATTTATCGCTTTCGCGGGGCGGATATTTCCATAATTTTGCGCTTTGAAAGTGAATTTCCGCAGGCCAAGATCGTCAAGTTGGAACAGAATTATCGTTCTACCCAACAGATTTTAAATGTGGCCAATGCGGTCGTCTCTCACAATCCTGATCGCACTGATAAGCACCTTTGGAGCGAGAAAGTTAATGGTCTCAAGCCCCATATATTTATAGTCGATGATGCTCGCGGTGAGGCCCAATTTGTAGTAAACACTTGCAAGTTTTTGGTGGAGCAGCGCGGTTATCATTATTCAGATTTTGCCATTCTTTATCGCACCAATGTCCAATCTCGCGTCTTTGAAGAGGCCCTCTTGCGTGAAGATGGTGTGGGGTATGAGATCGTTGGTGGCAGGCGTTTCTATGATCGCAAGGAGATCCGCGATATTTTAGCTTACCTCTTTTTGTGTGGCAATGGCAGTGATTCTGTGGCCTTAGGGCGCATTATAGATATAACTCCAGGTATAGGTGAGGGAACTTTTAATAAGATCGTCAGTTTTTCGGCTCGCAATGGAGAGCCGATCTTGCACGTTTTAGCTTCTGCTGAACGGGCTGGAGTTAGTAAGGCTTTAGCTAAAAAGTGTGCTAATCTTTACCAGTGGTTGCGCTCTCTCCATGGGCAGGCTGTCTCTCCTAATTGTCGCTTAGAAGATCTCGTCAAGGAGATCTTAAACGCCAACGGCTATCTCAAAGCTCTCTCTGAAAGTAAGGATGAAGATGATCTCAGTCGTTTAGAAAATTTAGAAGAGCTTATCAATGTCCTTCATGAATTTGATGTGCGTTATGCCCGCAATGATTCTTCCGAAAAAGAAATACCTCTGCGTGAGTTTTTAGCTGAAGTCTCTCTTCTGTCCGATCAAGATACATTAAATGAGCAGATAGATAAAAAAGATTGTCTGGTGATGATGACGATCCATACCTCTAAAGGTTTGGAGTTTCCCATAGTCTTTTTAGTCGGTTTAGAAGATGGTCTTTTGCCGCACAGTCGCTCTATTAGTGATGGAGATAAGGGGATTGAAGAGGAGAGGCGGCTCTGTTATGTCGGTTTGACGCGGGCTCAAAAGATGCTCTATATCTCTGCCTCTATGAGCAGAGGTTCGTTTGATTACACTCAAGATTGCGAAATGTCACGTTTTTTGTACGAAATTCCTTTAGAATACGCCAGTGTCAGTGCCGATGGTATAAAGTCGAAGAGAGCTCTGAGGGTTTTGCAAAAGGGAGAAGGTTTCCGTGCCTCTGAAAAGGAGTTGTTAGAGAAACACACTCAAGATGTACATGAGAGGTTTGAATCTGTCTCCAAGAATATGGAAAAGAGGCGCAAGTTAGCTGAAAAATTTCCTTCAGGTTCGCTAGTTAGCTTGCCTGATGGAAGACTGGGGCGGACAGTTTTAGTATTTAAAAAGAATATATGGTTGCGAATTGGCGATAGTAGCCTTGCGTGTCCATTTAAACTTAAGGATGTTACACTCGTTAGTCTACCACCTGATGAAGAGTGAGCGAGTAGGACCACTCCTAGATTTTTGCACTCGATTTCAACATCGATTGAAATAAAAAATTCCTTAAGTAGATTATATGCAGTTCGATTTTACTACTTAAGGAGATTTTTGTTTGTTATGTTAATAGAGGGTTTACTTGGTGCTGTAGTATACTACGGTGGTCAAATAATACAAAATCCGACTTTTCAAAGGAATATGGCTTATGTGCTGAGTAAAGCGTTCGCCGAATCAGAAGTTGGTAAAAAGATGGATAAAGCCATTAATGATTCAGTGCAAAAAGTGGATGAAACTATTCGTAAAAGCAGGCGCGATGCTTGGAATGAAGAGCGCAGTAAGTGTGCTAATAGAACCTGCCAAGCGGGGGTGTGCGGTTTTAAGGAATGTCCTC
>JAFSXH010000039.1 GCA_017444165.1 bacterium
AAAGACCATGTTCAACGGAGATCTTACTAAGACCATCGCCGCTTACAACGCAGGACCTGGCAACGTACAAAGTTACGGCGGTGTACCTCCTTTCCAAGAGACCCAGAATTACGTTGATAAAGTTTTAGGTTACTACCAAGAGAACAAAGGTATCAGATCCTAAAGATTCGCAATCGTGAGGAAAGTTTTGCCTTTTGAGGTTAGCCGACTTTTCTAATTCGTAATTCATAATGCGTAGTTTGTAATTGAAATGAATTAATTATTTCTTTCCAAAATAATTAAGCATTACGAATTGTTAAAGAGCGGGATACTAACCCAAAAGGACATAACTTCAGATACAACTTACAAAATACATAAGAAATATTTGCCAGAAAGGAGCTTATTATGGAAAATCCCATGTTCATCTCTATGCTCGGTTCAGCCGCCGTCAGTGGCACTCAAGAGAATCGCGAGAAGAAAACTGAAACCAACTCTAGTGCTTTCACCCAGTGCTTAGACAAGGCTACTGAAGGAGAGGCCACAGAGAAAGAGTTGATCTCCGAAAAAGAGACTGCTAAACAGGCCGCCGAACGCCAAAAGAACGAAAAGGCTGATGCCCAGGCTCAAGCTAGAGCGGCCCAGGCTAAATTGGCCCAAAATCCCAAGGCTATGGGCGGCAAGGCCTTCTTGTACGACATGATGTATCGCAACCCTGACACCTTGAATATGGCCGAAAGACAAGCCCTGAAACTCGACAACGCCATGAAAGAGACCAATACTCAAGCTACGACCAACGCTCCCGATCAGAGTACTCTGACCGCCAGAAGTGAGAGCAGTGCCGCTAAAACAGTTACTCAGGCTGACTCCCAAAACTTTAAAGAGATGATGGGTAAAGAGAAGGGTAAAGTCAAGGAAGATTCTGGTAAAGTTCAAATCCAGGCTAATGAGTCCGAAACCAATCAAGTTGGTGCGGCCAAGAGCGAAGGAATTAACGCTGAAGCTAAGACAGAAGAGGTCAATAAAACTCAGCAACTCAGCCAGACTCAGAAGCGTCAGCAGGTTATAGATCAGATCGTCACTCACATGGAGATCCGCAATTTTGCAGATCGCGATGAGTTACAGTTGCGTCTGAACCCTGAGTACTTAGGTGATCTCAAAATTAAGCTCACTAAAGGTGAAGATGGAGAGCTTACTGCTCAGTTCATCACTACTTCTGAAGATACCCGCGAAGTGTTGACTGATAGCAGAGCTGAATTGAGATCTCATATTGAGAAAAAGGGTTTACTTTTAAAACGCATTGAGATCGAAAAAGTTGACGATATTGCCTAAATTTTTTGGAAAATATTGTTTACATTTTTGCTATTGTCGAAAAGGTACTTTGCCATTATTCTTAGCACAAGCTAGGAATATGTAGATTGAGGAGGCCACGAAAATAATGTTCGATTTTAATAACTCTGCCAATGCCATTCAACAGAACCAGACTATGTTGAATTCTTATTTCCAGAACTTGCAGAATCAGTTCACTCCTGGTTATAAGGCTGAGAGCGTTCAGTTTAACGATATTATGGGTAATACTATGGGTGGAGGCGGTGCTAAGACCCAATCTTCAGGTATCATCTTCAGTCAGGGCCAGCTCTTCCAGACCGAGAATCCTACCAACCTCGCTATCGATGGTCAGGGCTTCTTCATGGTCAGTGATGGCAACCAGACTCACTACACTCGTGACGGTCGCTTCGCTTTCAACAACGGTATGTTGACTAACTCCGAAGGCCAGAACGTTATGGGTTACAAATTAGACGATCAGGGCAACATTTGCAGTGATCCTCAGCCCATTGAGTTGCACATGGATCCCAATACGAAACTCTATGGTGGCAAGTACACTGGTTATCACTTCGATGAGACTGGTAAATTGTACGGAGAACAGACCATAACCGATCCTACCACTGGACAGAGTGTCTCCGAGTCCGTGCCTATCGCTCAGGTCTCTGTAGCTTCCTTCGCCAACGCCAGCGGTTTGAAGAAGACTGGTACGACCAACTTCGGTAAAACAGAGAGTTCTGGTGAGCCTGTTGTGGGTGTTGCTGGTCAAGGTGCTATGGGCCGCATCGCCGCTGGTAGCTTAGAGCTTGCCAATGTTGATTATGCTCAGCAGGCTGCCGCTATCGGTATGGCCAAACAGAATTACGAAGCCAACTTCGCCGCTTTCAAGGCTATGGATAAACTCACTGAGTCTGCTATCGGTTTAGTTCGTTAATTAATTCTTATCAATAGGATAAGGATCTCTTCACTTGTGGAGGGATCCTTTTTTATCGCAATCCGCCAGAAGACTCCTTCCTCTTAGGTAGGAGATGAATGGCGGTGTTTTGAGCGGGTTCGATGCCCGATTAAAACACAAAACTCTGTAGCTCATCTTGCAAAGCTATAACTATTGCTGTACAATACCCCGCAAAAGTAAGCAGAACTTCGATTTCGAGGAACTGTGTAAGGGGCTTTTGGACAGCCCCTTGAGAATAAGGGTATCCTGATAGCTAACTCCTTCGGGATATGCTGTTAGGCGTTAGTCCATATACCAAACTTCTCGAGAATCTCCAGCTTCTATAAGCGGGAGAGGTTCAAATAAGGGAATAAAAAAGACATGTCGAAGGCGCGGGAACCGTGCTGAGTGTTGAAAGTTTTAAATGAGTTATAACTTGGCGATTGGAGGAAACATTTGCGCCACGATTCTGGTAGTTATGACGAGATTATGCGCTTAACTTCTTCGCGTAATAGAGGAGAGAGTGCATCGACTTACGATTTTCGTAAAACGGAAAAGTTCACTGGTGATCAGATAAAATTTTTAGAAAAAGTCTTTGTTTCATTTTCTGAAGCTGTCATTACCAGTCTAGCTCCAACTTTGCAATCGCGCTTTAAGATGGAACTTATGACGATAATTCCGCGCAGTTATGTCTCTTATGTCAATTCTCTGCAAGAGACTACACCTATGTTACTTTTCAAAATTGACGATGTGCAAGGTTTTATCGATATAGACTTTGGATTGGCTTTCGCCCTTTTTGAAAGATTAATGGGAGGCAAAGGACAAGCTCCTACTAACGATTTCCGTGACAGTTTCACAGATTTAGAAAAGGCTATCTTACAAAAACCCTTAGTAAAACTCTTAGATGCCTACTCTCAAGCCTGGAAGGACATAAAAAACGTCAAGCCTCAATTGTCATCTTTCGAGTTTAATCCCATGGCTGTACACATTGCTAGCCCCTCGGAGTTGATGGTAATTGTCCCCTTCCAAGCTGAGATAGCCTCTGCCGCTGGAGCCATAAACTTAGTACTCCCCTTCCGTTATCTGCGCGACTGCATACCTAAAACATCATTTGATGAATTTATCTTGTCAAAGACGAGTCCCAGTGCCTCTCCCCAACCGCAACTGGTCGCTTATATGACAGACAAACTTAAGAACGCTAAAGTTCCTCTGACGGTAAGCTTAGGCAGAGCAGAGTTACTCTTCCAAGAGTTGCTCAGTTTAGAGGTAGGAGATACGATACGTTTAGATACAGAGATATCTCAGCCTCTGCGCGTTAAGGTAAATAATCGCACTAAGTTTTTGGGCCACCCAGGCACAAAAGATTCTAAATTGGCTTGCAAGATAAGCCGAGTATTGCAAGATGGAGATGAAGAATTCGATGAATGATCAACAAGGTCCACGTTCAGTTCAATTTGGTGTTTTAGAGAACTCTACCCCCGTTTCAGGTGCTACTTCCAGTATAGACTTGTTGCGCGATGTACCCTTGGAGGTCAAAGCTGAATTAGGTAAAGCTAAACGTTTGGTGCGCGATGTCTTGCGTCTTACAGTCGGTACAGTTATTGATTTAGATAAAGAAGCTGGAGCTCCAGTGGATCTCATAGTCAATGACCGCATGATCGCCCGCGGTGAGGTTGTCGAAATCGATGGACGCTACGGTGTGCGTATAACAGAGATTGCTCGTTAAGAGTATCGGGAGGCAAAATTGGACAGATATTCCCCTAGAGGTACAGGTGCCAGCAACCAGATGATGACGGCTGATGGCCCTGAAGATCTCAATATCCTCTACGATGTTCCTTTCGTAATTGAAGCGGAGATGGGCAGTACAGTTATGAGGACCAGAGATATTCTCAAGTTACAACAAGGCTCTCTTTTGGAATTAGATAAAGAAGATGGCTCATTGATCGATCTCAAGATCAACGGCCACTTGATCGCACGCGGTGAAATAGTTGAATTGGACGGATGTTACGCAGTTAGGATCGCTGAGTTAATCTATCCATGATCGATTTTAGAAACATTTTAAATGCTTATAAGGGCAGGCAGCGTTCATTGTTAGCAATGAGCGCACTTTGCTTTTTAGCCTTCATCATGGTTATAGGTGTAGGTTTAATCAAGATCCCTAACTCCACTTTAACTCCCCAACCACCTCCAGATAAAGTGACAACGGGTAAAGACTTAATAAATAAGGCTATCTCTGAAAAATTTTCAAATGAAAATACTTCAGATAAGAATTCTTCAGATGAAAATACTTCAAATGAAAATACTTCAGATAAAAATTCTTCAAGTGATGATAAAGAGATACCTAAAGAGGAAATATCCACAGCCCAGAATTCTGCCACTGAAGTTAATGAAAGTGATTCAGATCCCGCCCCTCAAGATTCAATTTTAAACTCTCCCTGGCCACCCTCTCAAGATCCCAACGCTCCACGTGTTGAATCAACCTTCGGTCGACGCTTAGTTTCTATGACTTTCATGTTAGGAATAACTTGCGTCTTAGCGTGGTTGGGAATTAAATTCGCCACACCCTGGATAAATAAATTTACGGGACAGATTACTAATAACGAAGCACATATTAATATTTTGGAGCGCAAAGCTCTAGGACCAGACAGAGCGGTAATTCTGCTCGAAGCCGATGGACGCAAATTGCTGTTAGGAATGACAGAAAAGAGCATAACTTCTCTAGCCGATTGGGGAATACCAGAAAAGATACCCACACCTGAAGAAGAGGAAGAAATTTCTCAAGAAGGATCTCCATCTAACGAACCTAAAAATTTGGTAAAGGATGTTATTAATAAACATATTTCTGCGCTTCCGTTTACCAAAATTCACAAATGAACTATTTAAACGAACCTGCTTATATGCTTTAATTGCTATCGAGAGGATTAGATAATTAATGCGGTATAAATTCGACATAAATTTCAATTTTAAGCATATTCTAAAGATCTGCTTGCCTATATTCTTAATAGGTCTGTGTCTGTGGATTATGAGCGAGCCTGCTTGTGCTCAAAACTCTTTTCCGCAAATAAATATGCCTAACATCAGCATTAACGGTGTTAAGGCCAACGAAAAGCAAACTTTTTCCACAACATTGCTATTAATGGGTGGTCTCAGTCTGTTATCGCTGGCTCCTTACATATTGGCGATGTGTACCGCTTTTATACGCATAGTAAGTACCTTAAGTTTCTTGCGTTCAGCTATGGGTACTCAGCAAGTGCCGCCGACTCAGGTTTTAATGGGTCTAGCCCTCTTTTTAACGATGTTCGTCATGGCTCCTGTGGGTCAATCTATCCATAAAAACGCACTACAGCCGTATTTTGCAGGCAAGATCTCTCAAAGCCAGTGTTTTGCTAAGGCTTATAAACCGATTCAAGAATTTATGCTTTATCAAACTAGAGAGAAAGATATTCAATTATTCTTCGATATAGGTCGCGTCAAAAATATAAAAAAGAAGGAAGATATTCCTTTCTACATTCTTCTGCCATCGTTCGTACTCTCAGAGATCAAGACTTCTTTCCAGATAGGTTTCTTGCTTTATGTACCCTTCTTAGTTATAGACATGGTCGTAGCTTCCGTACTTATGTCGATGGGTATGTTCATGCTCTCGCCGATGTCTATATCGTTGCCTTTCAAATTACTTTTATTTGTTCTCATAGACGGTTGGCATATTATTATTAAGGGCGTAGTAGAGAGTTTCAATTATCCGCGCAGTTAGAAGGAAGGAGGAAGTAGATGCTGTTTTTAGGAGCAGGATCAGAAATATTTAATGACGGTTATGTTTTAGCATTGTGTACTAAGGCTCTGTACCTAGTGTTAGTCCTTTCGGCTCCGATGTTAATGTCGGCTCTATCGGTAGGTCTATTGATCAGTATCATTCAAGCTACTACTCAGGTACAGGAGCAGACTTTGTCGTTCGTACCTAAAATCGTAGCTACATTTATGGCCATAGTCCTCTGCGGTAACTGGATGTTCAGTATGATGTCCAGTTTTACCGTCAGTACTTTTGCCGACATTGCGAGGATGGGCCCCTAAAGAGTATTTATGATAAGTGATCCTTTTCTACAGTTATTCGGTATAGCTCTGCTGGTCTTTACCAGAATTGCACTGATTTTCGTACAGGCCCCTATCTTCGGTAGTGACCACGTCAACAACAGTGTCTTGGTTGGCTTGGCAGCTTCACTGACTGTAGTTTTGTATCCTCACATACCAGTTCCTAACGATATGCCCAATGACATATTTCCTTTCTTCGGAGCTCTCTTGACTCAGGCATGTGTGGGACTAGTTTTGGGGTACACCTCATTTATCGTAATTGCCGCCGCTCAGTTTGGAGGTGAGTTGTTAGATATCCAAATGGGTCTCTCTACTGCCGCCTCTTTCGATCCCGCCAGCCACGGTGCGATTAACCTCATACGTAAAGTTAAATTTTATACAGCCATGAATCTATACTTAGTTTTGGGAGGCCATCATCAACTCTTTGCGGCCATATATAAGAGTTTTCAGGTCATTCCCGTTACCTACTTTAATATGTCTGAAGATTTGGCTATGAAACTTTTACGTATGTCCAGCGATCTCATAGTTATAGGAACCCAAATAGCGGCTCCGGCTTTAGCGGCTCTCTTTATCGCTCAATGTGCACTAGGTCTATTAGCTCGTGTAGCTCCTCAGATGAATATTTTCATGATCAGTTTCCCTCTAAATATTGCTATAGGTTTGGTATTGCTCAGAATATCTTATCCTTTAATTATGAGAGTTATGGCTCAACAATTTGAAATTAACCTAGATAGTTTGGTACAATGTGTTGAAATGATGATGCCAGGGAGGTGATGTAAATGGGTGGTCAAGATAGTGACAAAACTGAAGAACCAACTGAGCATAAATTACAAGAAGCCCGCAAAAAGGGCCAAGTAATGAAGAGCCAGGAAGTGATATCCACCTGCCTGTTATTAGCTACAGCTGGAGCTATGTATGCAGCAGGTTCGAGTATGATAGGCAGGATTCGCGATCTCACCATATATGTCTGGAAGTTGATCCCAACTTACAACATGGCAGATCGCAGTCTGAGCAGTGATATTGCTTACATTATGATCAATATTTTGCTCGTGCTTGCTCCGTTACTCGTAGCAGGCTTTATAATGGCGATCATTGCTAATGTAGCTCAAATTCAGTTCATATTCTCAACGGAGACTCTCAAGCCGAGTTTAAATAAGATCAATCCTCTTGAGGGCTTTAAGCGCATATTTAGCATAAAATCTGTGGTTGAGCTTCTCAAACAGGTAGCTAAATTAGGTATTATCGGCTACATATGCTATAAAGTTGTGGGAGAGGCCTTGCCGCAGTTAAAGAATGCTCCAACTGTACCTTTAATGGCGACTCTAGAATTAGTGGGAGTTACCGTTAAGAGCATGGTTATGAAGGTGCTTATGGGTCTAGTGGTTATTGCTGGCGTAGACTATATCTTCCAGAAGAAGCAATTCATGAAACAGATGCGCATGAGTATGCAAGACCTCAAAGATGAGTACAAAGAGACTGAAGGTAATCCTCAGGTCAAAGGTAAGATGAGGCAGATGATGCGTCAGGCCTCTCAAGGTGGAGGTAATCCTGCCGCCGGAGCTGCTGATGCTTCAGCCGTAGTGACGAATCCTACCCACTTAGCTGTGGCCCTGCGTTACAAACAGGGCGAAGATCCCGTTCCTATGGTAGTGGCTAAGGGTGAGAATCTAATTGCTGTACAGATCAAGGTTATGGCTGAAGATCACGACGTGCCTATTGTAGAGAATGTGGAGTTAGCCCGCGCACTCTTCAAGACTTGTGAATTGGATGGTCCCGTACCGACAGAGATGTACAAGGCTGTAGCTGAAGTTTTGGCTTACGTCATCAAGTTAAAGAGGAAACGTGAATTGTTACAACGCAGGCGCAACGCTCGCAACAATCCTCAGCCTAAGCGCAGTGGTCCCGCCAAAGCCAGTCCTAACATGCCTCGTCCCCAATTTACCGCTAAAAAGAGAGGATAATTTATGGGCGCACAAGCTGGTGATGACAGCTTAGTAAGTAAACTAGTAAAATCTTCTGAAGTCGGTATCGCTGTAGTCGTGGTGGGTATAGTGGGAATGTTGATCATTCCTCTCCCCCCCGACTTTCTCGATGTGCTGTTGGCTTTTAACTTAGCGGCTTCAATTATCACTCTCTTAATCTCAATTTATATTGAAGAACCGCTTCAATTTGCGGTATTCCCTACCGCCCTGTTGGTAGCGACCCTCTTCCGCCTAGCTCTGGACGTTTCCGCCACACGTATGATCTTACTCCACGGCAATGTTGTCGATCCTGTGACAAAGATGCCGATAGGTGCAGGCCACCTAATACCAATGTTCGGTAAAGTGGCCGTAGGTGGTAACTTGATCGTAGGCTTTATCATGTTTATCATTCTGATCATCATTCAGATCATGGTAATTACCAACGGTGCTGAACGTATCGCCCAGGTAGCCGCTCGTTTTAACTTGGACGCTATGCCTGGTAAGCAGATGGCTATCGATGCCGACTTACACTCTGGTTCTATTGACGCAGACACAGCCAGAAAGAAACGCAAAGACGTAGAGCGCGAATCTGACTTTTACGGCTCTATGGACGGTGCTGGCAAGTTCGTAAAAGGTGACGCTATGGCCTCGATTGTCATTATGGTCGTCAATGTAATAGGTGGCTTATTGATCGGTATCCTCTATCACCATATGGATGCGGCCACAGCCATTAACACCTACGCTATTTTATCGATAGGTAACGGCCTGATGACTACCCTGCCCGCCTTCTTAATGTCTACTTCAATGGGTATGGTTGTCTCTCGTGCCGCTTCAGAAGCCAACCTCGGTAAAGATATAGTCGAACAGGTCTCTAATCAGCCGCGAGCTCTCCAGTATTCGGGTTACTTTATGTTGATCTTAGGAGCCTTGTCTTTAGTTGCGGGTATGCCTTTCATGATGACGGTGACTATGGTCGGTATTGGTGTAACCTTAGTCTTCTCTGGTATGAAGTTGGCCCAAAAGACGGAAGAAGTCGTAGTTACAGCCGCTTCCACCCAGGAACAGAAGAAAAAGACTCAAGAAAAGAAGCCAGAGAGTGTCGTTCAGCTCATGCAGGTCGATCCTATCTCCTTGGAGGTGGGCCGCGGTTTGCTCTCTCTCGTCGACCCCAACCAGGGTGCAAAATTGCTCGACCGTGTTACTTCAATTCGCCGCCACATAGCTTTGGAATTAGGTATAGTAGTGCCAGGTGTTCGCTTTAGAGATAACTTGCAATTGAAGCCCAACGCTTACGTTATCAAGATCAAAGAGATTGAAGTTGCTCAAGGTGAAGTACAGGTCAATCAGTTCTTGGCCATCGGCCCTGAAGATAAGTTGAAAAACTTGCGCGGAACCAAAACTGTCGATCCTACTTACGGAATGCCAGGCGTATGGATCTCACCCGAACAGCGCGGCGATGCAGAGCGTTTGGGTTGTATGATCTTCGACCCTGTAAGTGTTATCGCCACTCAATTGACAGAGGTAATCCGCACTCACGCTTCGGAGATGCTGGGAAGACAAGAGATCCAAGCCCTTATCGATACAGTCAAGAAGACTCACCCTGCCGTTGTCAAGGAAGTCGTTCCCGACGCTCTTACACTGGGCGAGGTTCAGAAAGTTTTGCAGAATCTGGTCAAAGAGCGCGTCTCAGTGCGTGACTTGGTATCTATCATGGAGACTTTGGGCGATAACGTTCGCATAACCAAAGATCCAGAGATGCTCACCGAGTTCTGCCGCGTATCACTCTCGCGCGTAATCTGTAAAGATTACTGTAATAATGATGGTACTATCAATGTTATTACTCTCGATCCAAGTATTGAGAAGTTGATCCAAGGTGCTATCCAGCGCAGTGACGTGGGTTCATTCTTAACTTTAGATCCCAATATTGGACAAGAGATCCTCCAGGCTGTCTCCAATCAAGCCAACATCTTACAGGATCGCGGTTTGCAACCTATATTGTTGGTCTCTCCGCAAATTCGTCCTGCGGTACGTAAACTTACAGAGCGTTCCTTCCCCAACTTAGTCGTACTCTCATGGAACGAGATTGCGCCTAAGATCAATGTGAACTCTGTGGGTATGGTTCAATTCTAAAAAGGATGGTTGAGTATGGAATTAGAGCCTAGAGTAGGTCTAGAACCCAGTGAGATGTTGAACACCTTCGATAGTATGTTTATCGATGTCTGGGAGAAGCGCAAAGATAGTTTAGACTGGCAGATAGCTAACATAAGTCAACAGATGGCCGAAGGCAAAAAAGTAGATCTTTCCAGTTGGCTAGTAGATGTTATGTCCTTAGTTACCGCCGCCGCTCGTGACAGTTTCGTTTACACCATGATCGAAAACAATCGGCGCATTGCCGAACAGCTTCAGGCTCAAGGTTTGCCCGTGCCTATGGAAGAGGCAGCCGCTGAGGAAGATTTTGATCTGGACGATCTGCCGCGCAATATGTAAAGTAAAAAATATATGACAACTTCCTAGACACGCGTTTCACTGAGTTGTGAGCGCGTGTTTTTCGCTATCAAACAAAGTTTAGTTAAAAAATCTGTAATAATTTGCTCACCTATTGTCAACAAAAAAGTCGGTAATTTGGCAACATCTATCAGCTATTCTCTCTGCAGAGGAAGACAAAAAACGATCCTCAGAAAGGGAGAATAAAATAATGAATATACTTTCTTCTTTAAGTTCAGCGGCAAGTGCCTATCAGATGGTCGCTACTGACATGCAAAATGCTCAAACTATTGAGACACAAATTCAAGCGACAGCTCAGAAGAGCGAAATGGAACGCTGGAAGATTATGAATGACACACAGACAAAGATCTTCGAAATCCAACAAGATGTAACTCTAAATCGCGCTAAATCACAAGATAAGCTCTACAACAAATGGGACGATTATATTCGCTCTTAGTTTGGGGAGGTGAAAAAAGATGAAAACACCAGCTCTCAATACTTCTTTCGTACCAATAAATACCTCGACCAGCAGTGTTCAACGACCCCCAAAATCATCAAAATCACTCCCACCTGCCGAACCCGAGAATCAGGACAAGGTAGAATTACACACCCAAACTTCGAGTGAAGTTTCAAGTAAAGCTAAATCGGGGAAGCCACACTCTAAAACAAAAACTACAGATGCCTCTAGCGCAGATAAAAGCTCTTCGATAGAGACTAAAAACGAGGAGAGTAAGTCCACTCAATCTGAAAGTTCTGAGAACAAGACAGATAATAATTCTAAACAGAACAACACTCCAGAAGCTATAGCTCTTTTAGAAGATGAACCTGTATTGAGCATAAGTCTCAAATCTACAGAGGAAACCTCTAAAAAAGCCAAGACCAGAGGAGCGAGCCAGAGCAAAACTTCTAAAAATAAAGTTCAAGGAGGGGAGACTAAAAGTACTTCTTTTAGTGACAGCACCAATGAGGTTAAGGCTCTCAGAGAAGAACTCCAACAACAAGATATGTTGCGCACTCAAGGCATTTACGAACGCATGAGTGTAGAAAAACAACTCCACGAAGCCAAACGCCAAGCCATTCAAGCCGATCTACAAACCGAATTGCAAAAAATTTGGCGCGAAGTCAACTTGAGACGCCAAAAAGTTGAAGACGATCTCAACAAAAATTGGCAAAAGATCTTCTTGGGTTCCTAACATTTGTTTTAATTAGTAATTCATAATGCTTAATTCGTAATTGAAATGAATTACTTATTTCTTTCTAAATAATTACGCATTACGAATTAAGCATTACTAATTGTTAAAGAGCGGGAGGAAAACCCAAAAGGACACAACTTCAGACACAACGTGCAACGCTTATAACATAAACTTACAGCCTGAATAAACTTAAACCAGAACTGTACGAACTGTCATAGAGGAGACAGTCAGTTTTTTCGGTTTAGCCCCTACTCCGAAAAAAGCTGACACTCCAGAAACCAACCAAACGAAATACAACAATAATGAAGATCTGGCCAGAACTGTGGAAACATTGATGTTAAACAGCAGTTTTGACTTTTTGGTGAGCCGACATCTCGTAGCGCAACGAAGTGAAGCGAAGAGCGGAGGCTCAACAAAAATGTCTAAACTGCCAAACACAAACACAACATATCAGACTTACAACACACAAACGAGTGAGCAAAACACAGTTTACAATCATATTAAACACAAATTCTTTCTTGAATTTCACATTTAAGAAACAAGATACACTTTCATAAATAGATATTTCAATATATAATACGGGAAAGTTTTTTATAGCCTTTAGGGAGGCCCTTTCTCGATGAATATTGGTGGAGTTGGTAGTTATAATTATAACGTAAATAATAATGCTTACATTAATAACGCTCAACATACTGGAAGTCAGAGTTCTGCCGTCAGAAGATCCGATGTAGAGCCTAGCCAGTCTGAAGTAGATACTACTGCCGACCAGATCAGTTTAAGCTCTAGTGCTCAGGG
>JAFSXH010000040.1 GCA_017444165.1 bacterium
CGTGGCTACGCAGATGCTGCACTCTATGATACAGAATCCACGCCCCACACGTGCCGAGGTTACCGATATTGCTAATGCCATTATTGACGGTGTAGATGCAGTCATGCTCTCTGGTGAAACTGCCTCTGGTCTCTATCCTGTAGAGGCTGTGAAGGTCATGGCCGATGTTGCCGCCAGTGCAGAGGAGTGTCTGCCTTATTCGAAGATCTTCATTCTCGATAATGACAGTTGTCGCGAGATCGATCACAATATCGCTCTTTGTGCCTGTGAAATTGCCGAAGCCTCCAAAGCCAAGGCGATCTTGGCCTGTACTTTGACGGGCAAGACGGTGGTAAATATCTCTCACTTCAGGCCCTCTAATACGATTATCGGTATGGCTCACAGTGAGGAGATCGCCCGCCGCTTAAACCTTTACTTCGGTGTTCAGCCCGCTTATATGGAGACCGTAACTATTATCAACGAATTGATCGAGCGGGCTTCTAAACGCTCCGTCCAGCTCGGATTTATGGAGAAGGGCGATAAGTTTGTAGCCGTGGCGGGGTTCCCGTTAGGCAACGACAGCAATTTGCTCTGCTTGGGCCAGGTGCGCGGATAGATAAATATAGCGTACTAAATCGAGGTGAAGAAATTGTCTGCTAGATCTAGTTGGTATCGTTGGGAGGTAGCATTGATGGTAGGGTGTATCTTTTCACCTGCGGTCTTTGCCGAACAAAGAACTGAGATAGTGGATTCTCACCTAACCTGTCAGGAAGATTCTCAAGCTGACTGTAAAGATGGAGGAGCCAAGGCTTTTAATCATGCTTTAGATCATCCTGACAGTAAATATTATCTCATAAATGACTATTACAACATGGAGAGTAAGGGAAGTTTGCACATCTTACCCCATTTTGCTACCTGTCAGCAGGCTACAGAGTATACCTGTGGCAGTGCGGCTGCTCTTATGGTTTTAAATTATTATGGAATATCCAATTACAGCGAAAGCGAGATAAGTAGATTAATTAAGGTCGATTCTCACAAGGGTACTTCTGTGGAAGGGTTAGCTGATTTTTTCAAATCTATCGGATTTGAGGTCGATTTTCACGCAGAGGAAAAGCCGCGTTTTACAGATATAGATATCTGTGAAAAATATCTTATCGATAAGATCGATAGAGGTATTCCAGTTATGGTAGATTGGCTCGATTGGACGGGCCACTGGCAAGTTATTATCGGAATAGATACCTGTGGCACCGAAAACGTCTACGACGATGTATTAATTTTAGCCGATCCTTACGATATTACCGATCATTATCAGGATGGATACTATATTTATCCTTATGGACGATTTTTTGATATGTGGCGCGAAGGCAAGTGTGCCGTCAAGCAGACTCCTTATGAACAGCCTTTCGTAGTCGCTAACCCTAAAGGTCTGCAAAAGTAAGGAGGGTTGAGGATATTTCTATAATTTGAAGTATTGTCTAAATGTTCACAAAATTTAAAAATTGAAAAGTTTTGCTTTATAGGATTGAATCGTATTCTTGTTGAACTGCGCACCTCACGGAGTTTAGTTGGGCGGTCGTTGTTGTGAAGGCTTTCTTTGTTAGATACAAGAGTGTTTTTATCTATTTCTTCATTGGGCTAATTTTCTTAGGTCTTTTAGTGGCGGATTTGATGTTTTTGCCTGTGGCCTGGTCGGCTCATAAACAAGATGCGGCGGCTATGAAGGGATATATCAAGCACAATGAAGAGGAGATAGCCAGATTAAAGACGGAGAACGAAGTCTTGTCTCGGAAGATAGAGTATTATAAAACTGATGCTGGAGCCGAGGAAGCGGCGCGTGAGATGGGTATGGTGGGGAAGGATGATACAGCTTATGTTGTAGATAAAGATAAATTCGCGCCTTTAGAGAGCAGTGGAGAGTCGATCATAGTTCCTAAAGATTATGAACCTATGATTTTGCACAAGGATCCTGTGTTTAAAGTTTTTGAGAATGTGTTGTTCTAAATAAGTTGCAATAAAATCCAGCTAAATTCAGCTGAATGCCTTTTTGGTTTGTCACAATGAAAAGAAAAACAGCAAAAGAGATCCTTGTGGAATCTTTTCGAGAGGTTGCGGAGAAGAAGCCAATCGATAAGATCACCGTCTCCGATATTACGGAAAATTGTGGCTATTCAAAGACAACTTTTTACAGGCTGTTTAAGGATAAGTATGATCTAATTGTTTGGGATTATGTCAGAAGGCAAAGACAGATTATAGAGCAGATTGGAAATTCTGGTCGTGGATGGAAGCGGACTCTCTTGGATGAAGCCTTTCTTTTCAATGAACAGAAGGGGTATTTGAAAAATCTGTTATTGCATACAAATGGGCTTGATTCTTTTGCAAAAAATATGAAACAAATTCATTTCCATAACTTGCGAAAGTGTATTCTCAATATATCTGGCATGCAGGAGCTGGATATAAAGACAGAGATGTACGTCCGAATGTACTGTCAGGGAACGGTGGATCTGATCTGTGATTGGATTATGGATGTGTACAATGTCGATCCAGAAGAACTTGCGGAAGTTTTTGAAAATTGTTTGCCGCAACCCCTGCGCCAATACTTTCTATAAAAAAATAGAACTATTTATGTAAAAAGTTCCGTTATGGGACTTTTATTTTATGCTGTAAATTGAAAAAATAATCTGTCTATATATAATTTCGCTTGCGCGTGGTGAGACTGCGTGTGACTGTGAGTAGTAATATGGAGGAATTATTTACGATGACAAAGTTGGAACTTTTGAAATATTTGGCAAAAGGTTGGTTCGGTAATTCTCAGCAGCACTCTATTCATGCTCAGCTTTTGAAGCAACGTGGTTTCGGCAAACTTGCTGATAAGATCATGGCTGAATCTGATGAAGAATGGGAAGAGGCTAAGAAAGTCAATGCTCGTTTAATAGAACTGGGCGAGACACCTGTGGTGGCTGTTGAAGAATATCCAGTGATTACTGATATAAAGAAAATGTTAGAGTATGACTTAAAGGAGAGTGTTGAGGCTCTTCCTATGATGAGTAAGTCGCTTGCCATGTTTGATGATGACTACGTAACCAAAGATATGCTTCAGCAATTTATCGTAGGCGAGCAAGAGCATTTTAATTGGGTTCGTCAGC
>JAFSXH010000041.1 GCA_017444165.1 bacterium
ATTTGCAAAAATATACTTTAGATAATTACCATTATGAGACTATTTTAGCTAGAGCTGGCCGATCTAATCGTCATACTGATTTAAAAATTAATTGGTTGGCTACTCTGTGGGTTTGGGGGATAGTTACTGTTCCCTTGCTTTTTATTGCCGTCAGTCTTCTCGTCAGTGTAGCTGGCAATTGGGGGATCGAAGTTTTGCCGACCAGTTATACTTTAGATCGCTATAGGGAGATCTACCGAGTTTTTACTCAAGGCGATTCACCCTTGATCAACTCTCTGATACTCTGTGGTGTAAGTACATTAATTTCGCTGGTGATCTCCTTTATTGTCGCCTATGTATCCGTTCGATCCAAAGGGTGGAGGCGACACACACTCGACTACATAACGAATCTACCCTTTATTGTTCCCAGCATTGCTCTGGCTATAGCCCTAATATGTACCTTTAACGGGCCGCCTTTAATTTTGCATTTAACGGCCACTCTCGTTGTTTGTGCTTATGTTATGACTAGTATGCCTTATGGAACGCGCTCAATAAGTGCCTCTCTTTCGCAGATTGACAAAAATATAGAGGAGAGTTCTTTAACCCTGGGGGCTGATAAATTTTTGACGACTTGCAAGATCATTTGGCCCCTTATACGTCCAGGATTGATAACTTCCGTAATTATGATCTTTATCGCCTGCATACAGGAAACGGCCATCACTTTGATGGTTTGCCCTCCTGAATGGAAGACGGCCGCCGTTTATATATTTATTGAGATCCAGGAGGGCAATGTCTTTAACGCCTCGGCTTACGGAATGGTGATAATGGGGGTAATCTTGTTATCTCTGCTCTTTACCAGGGATACTGCATAAAGATCTGGTTTTGTAAGGCCTTTTCCCAGACATTATCTGTATAGGCGTAGACTTGTTCTAATGTACCAGCGATAGCTCTAGCTTTTTCTGGTGATTCTATATTAGTCGTCCAAACTGTAAAAAGTATCGAAGGGGCGAGCCAATTCTTATCTCCAGGTTTGCGACTCTCTGCCAAAGAGCGTACGGCCCAATCTATGTGTTGCAGGGCACTGTAATTTAGGCACGATAGACACAAAAGCGTGGAAAATTGTTTAGCAAAATCGGCTGAATCAGTCAATTTGTACACTTTGCGGTAGAGGTGTGCAAAGGCAAAACAGGTCAGAACATAACCCGTGTGATTGGAGTCGAAAGGAAAATTTACACCAAAACTTGCGTAACTTTTGCTTACCTTTTCACAAGTTCTCGCCGAGTAAAAAAAATGGCACAGCAAGGAAGCAGTTATAGGTATGGCGTGCAACAGAGTAGTTACATCGACATTCAATTTTCCTTGAAACTGAGAGATTACTGCAGAAGTTTCAGGTAAATTAATGAGATTTCTCTCTATCTGCAATCTCTTATTTTCTAAATCGTTGAAAAACGCTTGACTGGCTGGGTCCATGTTATTTCCTTACATTACAATCTCTATAATAACAGTAATGCGTAATTCTCTATTTCAATTGCGAATTACGCATTATGAATTACGAATTATCAATTATCCTCTTTTAATTTCTTGGTGAACGAGAGGGACCATGTGGGCGGCGGTTGGGGCCTTTCATTCGTGGGGGCATGGAGGAGCGGGAAGGCTCCTTTTCGCGATCACGGTTAGACATACGGGGAACGGGGGGAGCGTAGTCTGGCTCTCTGGTGTTTTCTCCTGTGTAGATCGGCATAGTGTCACACTGCTCGCTGGTCAGGTTTATCTTTATGGCGTTGCCTGTAACTGACTCCACGTACTCGACATCCACCAATATACTGCCCTCGCCACCATCGGTTCTGTCTACTAAAATTTGACGGACTTGATAAGGTGGTTGAGGTTCGCTCATGGAAAAGCGGAAATAGCCAATCTTTTCATCATTAGAACAATAAACGGGCATACCCATCTGTAAATCTTGGGCTTGATAACGTGAATTAAACAAAACTAAATCCTTTTCATATTTATAAAACTTCGTCGCCCTGCTTTCTACGTTAAAAAAGGAAGGCCTTTAGTATTTTGAAGCGAAAAGGGCGCAGACTTTTTGGACAGTTTCAAGTGCGAACCCTGGACTGAAATGTGGAGGAACAGTTGGGAATAAATATTGATGGAATGTTGTTGGAGCTACTGACTAGAAACGGCTCTGACCTGTTTATTACCTCTAAGCACGCCCCTACGCTTAGGGTAAATGGTATGATGACTCCTCTGGATATGCCTGTAACCTCTCCTGAAGAGGTGGAGGCCATTGTTCGAGATTTTGTCAGCGATGCTGACTTTGAACGCTTGGAAGAGGATCTCAATATAGACTTTGCTCATGAGTCTCGTCTGCCGGGCTTTGGTGTGCGCCGTTTCCGTGGTTGTGCTTTTTTTCAGCGTCTAGGACTTAGTATAGTTTTGCGTACTATTCCTGTACAGATTCCTACGTGCAAAGAGTTGCTTTTGCCTGAATCTGTCATGAAGCTCATAGATTTCCATCAGGGCTTAGTGTTGGTGACAGGGCCTACTGGTTCGGGTAAGACTACCACCTTGGCCTCGTTGATCAATCATATTAACAATACTCGGCCTCTGCACGTTATTACGATTGAAGATCCTATCGAGTTCGTTTACCCTGTAAATAAGTGCATGATCGTTCAGAGACAGGTAGGAACGCACGTTGAATCATTTAGTGCGGCTCTGCGTGCGGCTCTGCGTGAAGACCCCGATGTAATTCTGGTCGGTGAGTTGCGCGACTTGGATACGATCCAGTTGGCGGTTACAGCGGCTGAGACGGGCCACTTAGTTTTAGGTACATTACACACCCTTTCAGCGGCCC
>JAFSXH010000042.1 GCA_017444165.1 bacterium
ACTTATTGATCCTGCGGGAGAGATAGGCCATGAGCAGATTTCTTTGACGGAAAAACTCACTCTCTATGCCGCCGTGGTTGAAGCCAGTGAGTGGTTGCAGAATCGAGAGTCTCTGAGTTTGCTTCGCTATAATCGTCAAAATGTCGATGATAGTTTTGAGTTGCCAGTAGAATTAGATGTCTCTTTGGAGTCTCTGGCGGCAGTTTATCGGCGTTTGTATAAGCGTAAGGTTGTCAGCGAAACGCCTATAAAAATTAAAAAAGTGACAATTTCTGTTCCTGAGAGGATTGAGGAATTGAAGAGGGAGTTAAAGTCGGGGCAAGTGGCTGATTTTGTTGAACTTCTGCATTTTGGAGATATACCCGATATTGTTGTGACTTTTCTCTCTCTCTTAGAGTTAGTGCGTGAACACAAGTTGAGTTTACAGCAAGATGGTACTTTGGGTAAGATAAGGGTGGCGGTCTTTTAATGGAAGGACGTGACGAATTAGCTAAGTTAGATCCTGAGAAACGTTTGGCTATTTTAGAGGCCATTTTATTCGTCGCTTCTAGTCCCTTGAAGTCTGAAGAGATAGCGCGTGCTTGTGGCTGGCCTCTTATTTTGGTCGAAGAAGATCTGCTCATTTTGAGTCATACTTTTAAGAGTCGAGGTTTAGAATTAGTCTGTTCTGGTGGTTCCTGGCGTCTGTTGACTGCGGCCAAAGTTGCTCCCTGGGTAGAGCGATTTTTGAAAGTTGAGAGTCGCCGCCGTCTCTCTAAAGCTCAGATGGAGACTCTGGCGGTGGTGGCCTATCGCCAGCCTGTAACTCGCGCTGAGATTGAAAATTATCGCGGTGTGCGCAGTGATCGCCCTTTGAGCCAATTGGAGGATCTCAATTTAGTGCGCTGTGTGGGTAGAGCGCGTATACCTGGCCATCCGATACAATACGGGACTACCAATGACTTTTTACGTTACTTCTCTATCAATAGCTTGGAAGATCTGCCTGAGATCTCATTAGAGAGTGAAGTTCTAAAAAAGATAAAGACTTCCGAGAACAACAAAGTTCCTGAAAGTCCTCAAAAAGTTAATTTGCCTCCTAGCAAGAGCCTCTCTAAGCTCTTAGATAAGATTAAAAGGCAAAGAGGTTAGGCAGAATCTCTTCGGCTTTGCCGTTTATTTGTTCGACTCTTCCGCGATAGTTGAGCTTTTCCAGATTGACTATAACGATTCTGGCTTTGGTTGTTCGAGAGACCATATCGACAAAACCTGCGGCAGGGTAGACTATACCTGACGTGCCTACCACTAAGAAGAGATCGACTGATTCTAAAACTTCATAGATCTGTTCCATAACTTTAGGATCTAAGGATTCCTCAAACAGAACTATATCGTAGCGCAAAGGTGCACCGCATTTGGGGCATTTATGGAATTTTATCTCCCTGTCGACAAAAGGTTCGCTGCAATATTTCATGCACTGTGAGCGGTGAATAGTACCGTGCATCTCAATGACATTCTTACTGCCAGCCTTTTGGTGCAATTCGTCGATATTTTGAGTAATGATCCATGTGTTGGGATGTTTAGCTTCCAATTCAGCTAAGGCCTTATGAGCGGCATTGGGTTCAGTCTTATTCGATTTCTCGCGCACGAAGGCAAAAGAGTCCCAAACTTTCTGAGGATTGCGAGCCAAAGCCCGAGCTGTCGCACATTCATCTATATCTTTTTCTGTCCACGTTCCGCCTGGGCCGCGAAAAGGGGCAATTCCAGAAGCTACAGAAATGCCCGCTCCAGTCAAGACGACGATATTTTGATAATCATTAACATTAATCTTCTCGATGTTTGACATAAATAAACCCTCCTATAATGAAAAATTAACCAAACTTGAATTTATACCTCTTGCTTTAGCACCTTTAGCAGGCGTAACTGATCTTGCTTTTCGCACTTTGTGTTTAGAAATAGGTAAGATACATAAAACTATACTGCCAATGATAGGAGCTAAAGCTATTCTGAATCCGAGCTCTCGCAAAAATACGCTCGATCTTATAGATATTTCTCCTCTAGAAGTAGATGCGGAAGTACAAATATTCGGTTCAGATCTCCAGGAAATGGCTCGGGCCGCTCGTGTTGTAGCCGATATAGGAGCGAAGAACATCAACATAAATTTAGGTTGCCAAGTACCCAAGATCATCAAAGAGGGGAGCGGAGCTTGCTTATTAAAAGATCACGACAAGATCTTGCGTATAATAGATACGGTTTCGCAAATTTTGCCAGTTACACTTAAAATTAGATTAGGGTGGGACAAGTTTGATATTTTGCCATTAATCAAAAGGCTAGAAGGGTGGCCCATTTTAGCCATTTATGTCCACGGTCGCATAGCTTTGCAAGCATTTAAAGGTGAT
>JAFSXH010000043.1 GCA_017444165.1 bacterium
TACTCACCAGAATATAATCCTATAGAAAACACTTGGCATGTATTCAAAAAGAGGGTGTGTGAACTACTTAGAGTTTGTTCTAGCTTTGATGAAGCTGTTAAAATAGTTTTTGAAACTTTTAAAGTTTATTGACTATAATAGTGAAATCAAAGTAAATGCCAAAGAGACAGTTGATGGCAGCGATACTGTAGTTGGTGAATTGACAGTTACAAACATAAATTTCCAACCCCAAACGTATTTAATTAAATACACTAAAGGTTCTGGAAGTCAAGAGTTCACCGAGTATGGCAATGGTTTTACTTATGATAAGGAAAACCAGAAGTTAGTAGGTTTTATTGATCTCCATTATGACAGTAGCTCTAGCACTAGGAAAGTCGTAAAATCTATTACCATAGATGATTATGTTTACAGCGGATATATCGTCTTTGACAGTAATAACTTAACTAAATCTGTAAGTTTTTCTAATTTTGCAAAAACTGGCAGTTCTGGAAGTGAAACCAATTACAGCCATCAGGTACGCGTGCGTGTTAAAGATTTGAGTTACAACCCCTGGCGTTTCTCTCTAAGTTATACCGAAGGTAGCAGTTCTACACTCAAGACTATCAGTTTAGGATCTTATAAAGATGGTATCCTGACCTTCAGTAGGATAGCTACAAACGCTTCATACATAACACTTAAAAAAGTCGAAGTGGGTTACTACGTGTACGATACTTCAAAACGCATAAATTTGGATAACGAATCGCATTTAGAAATATTGTCGCTGATGAACGACTTTATCAGAAATAAAGATACGGTTTACACTTATAACATACGTTTGAAAGTTCCTCAAGGATCATATGTTAAGGTAGTTTACCATAGAAATGAGATGCCCGATAGCTTAATTTCCAGGGTTATTAAATCCGCAAAAAGCTATGATCGCTCAAAATCTGAAGAGCTCTCAACAACTATCGAATCCACTAAAAACCGCCTCTACATTTCTAAAATAGAGGTCAACAATCACTATGCGACACAAGGTTCCGAATCAATTGAATACGAAGATGGCTGTAAGCCAGGGTTTACTTTAACTGAATCAGAACCTGACCTTTACGAAGATTATTACTACTTCTACAACTATATGAAATATAACAGTATTATCTTTAGCCAGGTCGTGAGCGGAGTCAATTCTAAACCAAATTCCAGCATACTCTACTATAAAACTATAAACGATTCTAAAATATATACTTTAACTGGTACTTACAGCAGTTCCGCCAAACAACTTAACTTCTGTGTTTACGAATCCGACGATATTAAAGTTACTAGGATCGTTATCGATGGGAAGGTTTACGACAAAGAGATAAATTTAAATTATTTCAAACCGACCAATACTATAAAATTCGCCAATATGACTACAACTAATTTGGTGATCAAATACGTTCCTTCCTCAGCCAATTGCATTGCAGTTTGTTACAAATTGTACAATAGTAAGACTGGTAAATATTCTAGTTTGGTAAAAAAGACTGCGGGAACGTACAGCTCTGCTAATCAGACTTACACTTTCCCATTTACACCCAAACTTCTCAATGGTAAAGATTATGATACCGTAGTTGTGACATCCATCGCTTTAGACAATTATGTCAGCACTGCGGAAAGGAAGATTAACATAGGTAAGACCTACAACGCCGTATATCAGAATCTGAAGGCCCAAGATACTACTTATTCTGTAAATATAGACAACGGTATTAATGCTTTTAACTCTGGACATCCAGAATGTACTATGGATTACACAATTGATGGCAAAAAGTATACTTCTAAAGGCCAAATCAAGGGAGTCCGTAATAGTGTTAATACCTTTTACAACATAGTGCATTTTGAAACAGTGAAGACAAAAGCTAAACTTGTAAAAATAGATAAAATATGTGTTGGCAATCTGCAATATCGTTACACTTTCAGCATGCGCTATGGTCAAAATAAATCGTCTAGTAATAATGAAGGAATTAATACTAGAACTTTATCAAGAAGTGATTATGACGAAAAAAAGGGATATTTTGTAGACAATAATAAATTCAAAAAGCGCAACGTATCCTATAAAGTCACTATTACTAACGTCGCTTCTTCTGTGAGTAGTGGCACATTAAAATACAAAATCTGTGAAGACAATTACAAAAAGGAATATTCAGTTAAAGGAAAACCTGTTAATGGCAAAATTAATCTAGTCATTAGTTCATCATCAGATTTTATAGCCGTGACAAAAATTACTGCTGGCAGTAAATATTGCGGTGACGGCATAGGAGATTGCTTCCGTTTTTGTCCAGAGATGTGCAGAACTAATTATTCTATCAGTTATGTCAGTCAAATGGGAAAACGTGGAAGTACAGAGACTAAAAAGACCTGTTCCGTATGCGGAGGCAATGGCAAGTGTAAGAAATGCAAAGGTTCAAGCAAAGTAGATTGCTCAGCGGCTAAAATGCCTGGTGCGAGTAAATGTTTTTATTGTAATGATACTCACAAGACAAAATGCCCAGATTGCGATTATGGAGAATGTATGAGGTGCTCTTGGTATGGAGATCATAAAGGCAAAGAATATGTACTAAAGGGCGTCAACTAGCAAAACTGTCTGACATTCATCCATGACCAGAAGAGTCCTCGACGTCATCAACATCGAGGACTCTTTTTTACTCTCCCGTGCATCCCCTTACTTTTTGGACAACAACAAAACTCTCTTTTCTCCAAAAGGATATGCCATAACAGATCACTTCTTGGATCTGCGGTGATAAACCAGCAATGTAGTTCTTGTCCTCTATCTGTTTTAAGCCCTCTTGAGATTTAGTTTTAAGATCTTTGTACTCTTTGGCGTATTTTAGTTCGATGATAACGGCCCGCTTATGATAGCCGTCTTCTATTGTTATGTCCGTGCGTCCTAATCCACTCTCTCTGTTTGAGGTTATGGGCAATCCAGCTCCGCGGATCAATCCGCTCATGAATCCATGATAGTAATTTTCTGCGCTGTCGTAATAGCTGATCGTGCTGTAAAGAATTTTGGTCAGTGTATTTTGGAGTTTTACGTTATCACCACTCCATAGAGCGACAACAAAAGAGGAGAGATCTTTACCTTTGAGAGACTCATTAAACCATTTAGATATTGTATTGATAAATATTTTCTGCACCTCTCTGTTGGGTATCACTAAAGATACACTTCCATTATCTGGTTGTTCTGCAGATTTAGTCAAATAGCCAGTTAAATATAACATAGTCCAGATATTATTTTCGTTTTGATAGACTATGTCGTAAGTCAGCTCTTCGTTTAGTTCCTCTTCTATAGCTTTACCAGAAATCAATCTTTCGATCTTTTGCTTAGTTTCTTCTTGTGCCTGATCGATAAGTGTTCTCACTATTGTATTGCCACTAGTATTATTCCAGTAGGCTTTTGGTTTGGCTGAAGGATTGCTCTGCAGATCATCAATATATAGAAGCACATCCCAGGGACAATATATCTCCGTCACACTTCCAAAACGATAGCCGTCATACCACTCCCGCAACAATGCTCTTTTATCTATTAAGTTAGCAGAGTCCAGCAATTTATCCACTTCTTGTGTGGTAAAACCTATCTTGTCAGAAAATTGTTTTTCAGAGATACCGTAACATCTAAAATTATTCAAACCAGTGAATATACTCTCTTTAGCAATGCGCAAACAACCAGTAAGCACAGCAAATTTTAGAGAAGTATTTGTTTTAAGAGCGGCTCCCAGCATATTTCTCATAAAACCGACCATCTCTTCATAATAGCCGTTTTGCTCGGCGCAATTGATCGGCACATCATATTCATCTATGAGCAAAATAACTGGTTTATTCCAGTAAGCTTCCAGAGCATGACAGAGAGTCTGTAAACAGATCATCAGCTCAATCTGATCAGCAGTGCGGCTCAGAATGCGATTCAATAGATCTTTATCAGACTTTAGAACCTTATTGCTGTCTAGAAGATACTCATTGTCACTACACAGCCTAACGACTAATTCGCGATAGAAAGAGACAGCTTCACAAAAGTTCTTGCCCTCTATTCCTTTAAATGTCAAAAACAGTGTGGGATATTGATTCATCCATTTTTTGCAAAGTTCAACATTATCAGAAATAACAAGACCAGCAAATAGAGATCGACTATCTTTGTCTATGGCAAAAAATTCCTGAAGCATTGTCATAGTCAAAGTTTTGCCAAAACGCCGAGGACGAGTAAACAGAGAAACTAACGCTTGATTGGGAGCGAGCAACTCCTCAATAAAACTAGTCTTATCCACATAACAACGTCCCTCTTCGCGCATTCTGCCGAAGAATTCACCGCCAATACAAATATTTAAAATAGCCATGTGCCTGCTTAATCTTCACCTCTGCTTCGGCGCAGTAACTTAGGAGCAGAAGGCTTCAAAGGCACTTCTGGAGCTTCTTCAACTGGCGGAGGCTCTGGAGCTTTTGGAGGTGGAGGCGGAGCCTGTTTCTTGCTGGGTAAGAGCGGATGGGGCTTGACCTCATACCTGCGCTCTGTATCAATAGTCGTAGCTACCAAGGAACGACCTCTGGGATTAGGTTCTCCACCGCGCATTGACGCAGGATTGATAGTTCCAGGTTTGACTGGCGGTTGACCAAAGACACGACCGGAAGGTTGAACTTTGCGAGAGGCCTCTCTCTCTTTGCGCACTAAAGGACTAGCCTTGATCAAGGCCGACCCTGCAGGCTTTTCCTCTTCCATAGGAACGACCTCTTCTATTACAGGCGGAGGAGTCGCAGGCACTGGCGGAGGCGGCGGAGGTTGAGGCGGAGGAACTGCAGTTGCAGATTGGGCTACAGAATGAGTCGGAGCTTTGGGCTTGTAACCCCTAATGGACGACTTGGCACCCTTGCTGAACGAACTTATAAGATTTACGGGACGCACTTCGTGTGTCGTACTGGTCTTCTCTGTCACTGGGGCTGGTGCGGGAGTTGGAGGTGCAGGTGGCGGAGCTACGGGTGTCACCACTACTGGAGGCGGCGGCGGAGGAGGAGGAGCCACAGAAACATTAGTGACGGCGACTACGGGTTGACTGACTGCAGGAACAACCTTGACACTGTTAGGTATAATGGAACTGGGCTTGCTAACTTTAAAACGTTGGCGTATTGAGCTTTCATCGCCATTGGTGATATATTGGACTACTCCACAGCGGGCCTGACAAGCGGAGACGACGACTTCACCAGCACCACGCACGAGCCACTTTTCGACACAGCGGTGATTCTCTGAACAGCCGCTGAAAAACGGAGCCGTTATATTTTGGCGCAAGTGGAGCGAGACTACACCAGAGAGAGGTGCTCTTTCAGTCCTAGGTCTGCCTAAAAGCAGTTCTGCGTCTTCTGGAATGACAATCTCGGAGATTAACGGTTCATCCTTGCTCCGACCCTTCTCCGTCAACCATGAGGGCAAGTAACCATCGTTGATAATCTCCACAGAGATAATACGCAGTGGCAAAAGCTCTTCACTCCCCTCCTCTACCTCCGACCAACCGACTATCTCATCACTGCACTCACCCAATCTGATCTTGGGTAAAGTCGAGGCCAAACGCAAAACAGTATCTATCTGATTTTCACAGATACCCTCCAATATTTCACCTGTAGGAGGATTAAACCAACTCAACGACGGATCCCAGCCTCCGACTTCGACCTTACCTAACTGAGGATGTTCGCAACTAGTCCAGGGAACGATACCCTTGCCAGCATTGTTTTGATCGAGCCAACGCAGAACAGCGAGCATCTGCGCTTCATCAGCTCCTTCAGGTTGACCGTCAAAACCAGCTTCACGCAAGAGATTCCAAGAATCAATGCGCAAACAAGGAATTCCCAACTCATCGTAAAGCCAATCGGCAAAATCGTTGCGAGCTTCAGACTCTTGAACAGGCAAATTCAAAATTTCTGCTGCCTTGGAAGCTAAAAGGTGCAAGAGAGTCTTATCTTTGTTGCTGACACTGCTATCGCAACTTATCTGGATAGCTCCCAATCCACTGCGGAACGACACGGCCAAACAGAGATTGTCTAAGCTGCGCAAAAACGAACTTATTAACCTAGACTCTATCTGTGAAAATGGGCCAGCTATGCCACTGCCGCCGTAATGGCGATTTACAGGGCCACAAGATTGAGTAAAATCGCAACTCAACTCCCTCTTAGAGTCGATAAGGCGCAGATGCAAGGGGTTAGTAAACTCCTCATCCAAAAAGCCCTCACGATAGAGACGATAAAAATCGCCCTCACAATCACCTGGTTCACGAGGAACTAAGAGACGCTCATCGCGCTTGCTAACCTTCCATTGTCCCTGGGGATCGGAGACTCTCATCTGCAAAATACGCCCATCGCCGTTAATATCTCCAGGAACCAACCCCTCACGCAAGCCATCAAAAAAGCCCAGACGCCGACCCGCTGAGGTCACCAGACCAGAATTTAAGCACAACTCCGCTCCGTCAGGGGCTAAACGAGGGGCGATATAAAAGGTCTTCGTATCCAAAAGATCGGTTATAAAGGGATTGCGCCCGTGTTCCGCCGCTAATCTTTGCAAGACCGCTAAACAAGAAGTAGTGGCCGAAAATTGACCGCCGTGGATATTGCCATCTAACCAGACAGCTGGTTTAGAAGAGGCCGCTCCAGTGTTAGTATTAGTAACCTCAGCCACCCAAAGAGCATGACCGCCCAAAGAGTTACCTAAAGAGAAGATGCGCACCAAGTGGGGAACGGCTTCAGCAATATTATTTAGAGAAGTCGTCAATTCAGAAAAATTCAAATAACTCTCAACATTTAGCGGCGGAACTATTGGCACTTACACTCACCCCGATAAAATAAACATTAACCTATTTCTGTTACAAATTATTAATAGTAGCTTATAACTTTAGTTTACTACTTATTTTGTATAGCAGTTATGACTTTTTGGTGAACCGACCTCTCGAAGAGCGGGAGGATCAACAAAAAGGCCAGAACTGCCAAACATTGCGCATTAGTCTTATAACGTAAGGCTACAAAAACTTATTAAATTGCTTAAAAGTTAGCCAGTTCGGTAAACCCCACGAAAGCATCCAGAGGATCGGCCACGGCATGGGTCATTTCCAATATTAAGGAAGTTCCATCATTTCCAGTGCAAAGGTAGACACAATCGCACATCTCTAACATAACCGAATAGCCTAAACCTAAAGAGGGAGTTTTACCCATAGAAAAACCAGAGAGCAAAACAGCTTTGGGCAGATTAGAAAAAGCTATACCAGGGCCGACATCATCCAAACGGAAATGGATAGCCTCATCTTCAACCTTGACGATCATCTTGCCTGGAGGACCATATTTGACCACATTAGTCGCCGCCTCAGAGACACAAGTCGCCATATCGAAAACTCTCTCTTCGGTGAAATTATTAGCCTTCATAAACTCTTCAGCAATATGTCTGGAAGTTGGAACATCGGCATTTCCGATCAGATCTAAACTAGCCACCTCTTCGCCGCAATCTTCCCAATGATCATTAAACTCATCACGCTCACAAAAGACTAATTTTCCCGAAGTGAGCGCATTGAGAGCATCACGATAAAATGTGCGCCTATTAGCCTCTTCCTCTAAACGATGCTTGACATTAATGGCATTTTGTAGAGCCAAACCAGCTTGTATACCAA
>JAFSXH010000044.1 GCA_017444165.1 bacterium
ACAAGATAATGTTATCATTTGCACAGGTGCGAAATTCGCTCTCTATTTAGCTTTTTTAACCTTGATGAATCCAGGTGATGAGCTCTTAATTCCCGCTCCCTATTGGGTTAGTTACACAGAACAGGCTAAATTGGCTGGTGGAACGATCAAAGTTATTGAGACTAACTGGGACAATAACTTCAAAGTAACTCCAGAACTTTTAGAAAAGAGCATAACTCCAAAGACAAAGGTATTTTTACTCTGCTCCCCTTCCAATCCCGCTGGTACTAGCTATCGCCCCGAAGAAATTAGGGCCTTAACCGAAGTTATTGCCAAACATCCAGATATTTACGTTATCTCCGATGAAGTTTATGAGCGTTTGAGCTATGCTGATTATTCCTTCCAAAGTTTTGCTTCGGCCAATCCTGAGATTGCTGATAGAGTCATAACTATTAACGGCGTTAGTAAATCCTACGCCATGACTGGCTGGCGTATAGGTTACGCTGTAGCGGAGAAATCTATAATCAAGGCTATGGCTAAACTTCAAGGCCAGATGACTTCTAACATAACTGCCAGCAATATGCCAGCTTTAGTGGAAGCCTTGACAGGACCACAAGATTCCGTCACCTCAATGGTTAAAGAATTTGCTAAACGTGCTGAACACATCTATGAGCGCATTAAGAAGATCCCTCACATCGAGTGTCCGCGTCCCACTGGTGCTTTCTACATTTTCCCAGACATAAGTTATTATTTTGGCAAGACCGATCCCAGCGGCAGAGTTTTAACTGATGCCAACATTTTAGCTGAATCTATCTTGGAGCAGGTCAAGGTCGCCGTAGTTTCAGGAGTAGACTTTGGTTCTCCTAACAATATCCGCATAAGCTTTGCTACGAGCATGGAGCTTATTGATAAAGGTTTAGATAGATTAGAAGATTACTTTGAAAGTTTGAGGTAATTATGCAGCAAACAATCAAGATTTTAGTAACAGGCGGGACCTTCGATAAAGAGTACGATGAGTTGCACGGCAAGCTCTACTTTAAAAATACTCATCTGCCTGAGATGTTAGATCTGGGACGCAACCATATAAGTGTGGAGATCCGCAATTTGATGATGGTCGACTCTTTAGATCTCACCGATGAAGATCGCGAGTTGATTTACAAGTACTGTCAAAAGAGCAGTGAAGATCGCATAATTATAACTCACGGCACTGACACTATGGAGGTCACAGCCAAGTATCTAGGTGAAAAGATCAAAGATAAGACGATAGTCTTAACTGGAGCGATGATCCCTTATGCTTTTGGCAGTTCTGATGGTCTCTTCAATTTAGGCAGTGCTATCGCCTTTGTACAGACTTTGCCTCATGGAGTCTACATAGCTATGAATGGTCGTTATTTCCATTGGGACAATGTTCATAAGAATCGCTCTTTAGGTCGCTTTGAAGAGATTCGTTAGAGGATAAAAATTATGAATAAATATTTACAAAGCCTAACTTTAACAGCACTTTTGGGAACTTCTCTTCTAGTAAGTTGTCCAGTTCAGGCGGCTGATGAAGCCTCTCAAGTCTTGATGTTGCGCCGCGTCTTCAGTGCTCCCGTAGAGTACTGGCCCGATATACTAAAAAAGAGCACACATCTTATAGACAAAAGTTTCTTTGAGCGCGTAGAGCAACGCATGAAGTGGAGCATTGATAATGGGCAGATAGAAGATGCCATGCGTTTTGCCTACGTTGGCGATCTGGCTGGCAATATAGTTGATCGCAAGAAGAACTATCGCATGCAAATGTCTCAACTCTTCAGAAAGTTAGGCAACTTCTCTTTGGCTATAGATCTTATAAATAACGTCTGTGTCTTTGAACCAGACAATAAAGAAGCCCTATTCTATAAAGCTTCTCTTTTGCAAGATTCTGGTGACAATGTTGATTCTTATCCCATTTATAAGCAATTAGCTCAAGATAATTACAAACGCTCAGAATGTTACTATCGTATGGCCCTTTTGGAGTTACAACGCGATGAGATAGAGGAAGCACGCGATCATTTAAGAGAGTGTCTCAAGTTAGACTCCAAGCATGCTCTAGCTAGAAAGAGCCTCGATCAGTTAGAGAGAGCCTTGGCCAAGGCGACCTTTATCCCCAAGGATGATATTCAGGGTTCGGGTCTGCCGATAGCCAATCTTAAAGATGTACCCATAAGCACTTCTGATTCCAGCAAAGCCCTCTCTCTGGCTCATCAAGGTGACAGTGCCCTAAAGGAAGGGAGTATAACTCAAGCTCAGGAGTTCTACGAGCAGTCGTTAGCGTTAGATAAAAACTCCGCCCCCGCCCTTATGGGTTCTGGTATAGTGTCTTATCGCCAGGGAGATCTCGAAGGAGCCATTCGCAACTTCCAGGCCGCTTCGCAAAAGTTCACCACGGGCAACGCCGATCTAGAACACTACCTGGGTTGTTGCTACGAGTTGCGTTATGATTTGAAAAAGGACAAGAGTGACTTAGAGAAGGCTCAAAAACACTTTGAAAAGTGCCAAGAGCTCAATCCGCAACACGAACTGGTAGAATGGGATCTCAAGCGCATCTACAAGAAAGATTGACAATCAGCAATGCGTAATTGAGAAAGATTGCGCGTTGCTAAGAAACAGATGTCTATTTCTAAAAAGAAACCTCGTCTTGGCGAAGTTTCTTTTTTTTTGTTGGTATCTAAATCAAGTTTTCTCTCTCCTCAGCATGTGAGTTTCCAACGTCCTTATCTTCCTCTTCGTCCTCAGCTAAAATCTTGTCCAATTTTCCCCAAGCTTCATCTAACTTTTTCCTAGCCTCTCTCAAGCCACCCTCAACCTCAAAACCTTGTTCTTTGAGAACGCCCTCAAACATACTTCCACCTTGCTCAGCCAATTTTAGAGCAGCATCACTCATAATAAGGAAGCGTATCACCTCTATGCCTTTGCGATCACTCTCTTTAATGTCCGTCTTGGTCTCCAGAGCTCGCAGCATACCTACGCCCCTTACATCTCTTGTAGCCATAATATCACCATTTTTTGCCGCTTTGTTGAGCCACTTTTCAGCTAGATTATAATCTTTATCCACTCCCCAATCACATGCATAACAAATACCTAAATAATACTCAGCATCAGTATATCCAAATTCTGCCGCTAATTTCATAGCAGGAATACCTAAATTTTTCACAGCCGAAGTTAAAAGATCGTCTTTCTCTCCCTCACTGTTTGAACCACATCCAGCAAAGATTAAACTTAAAAAAATATGAAT
>JAFSXH010000003.1 GCA_017444165.1 bacterium
TACAAAATACAAGTTGTCATTTTTTACATATTTAATAAAAGCACTGCGATATATCATAATTATATAAAAATATAAATTAATATTTAATTTATTTGCTAATTTATTTAACTATATCTTAGCTCTCATCCTTCAACAGACTAATTTAAATAATTTGTTTGCTAGCGGTTTTGTCTCTTTTCCCCATATTTTACCAATTAAACCTACTTTTCATTTGGCAGACATAATCTCTGTAGCTATAATTTTCTTGGTTTCCGCCGCAGAAACGGTAGGTGATTCCAGTGCTGTAGTCTCTGGAGGATTAAATAGGGAAATTACTGACAAAGAACTTTCTGGTTCTATAGCTTGTGACGGTTTTACCTCAACCTTATCTGGCCTATTTGGCTGTCCGCCAACCACATCATTTTCTCAAAATGTAGGCTTAGTCAACATGACGAAGGTTGTCAATAGATTCACGATCATGACTGGCGTTTTGTGTATGATCTTAGCTAGTATATTTCCCCCTATTGGAACTTTCTTTTCATCCTTGCCAGATGCCGTCTTAGGTAGTTGCACGATCACAATGTTCGGTTCTATCCTAGTCTCTGGTCTAATGATGGCTTCTAAATGTGGTTTTTCTCAGAGAAATATCACTATTTTATCAATATCACTCAGTATAGGTTTAGGTTTTACCGCTCCTAGTGAAGCCAACATCTGGCAAAATCTACCAGAGCTTTGTAAAAATGTCTTTGCCAATAACTGCGTAGCTCTAGTTTTCATCATCGCTTTTGTATTAAATTTGTTATTGCCCAAAGAATCAGAACAAAAAATTTAGTGTAATAACAAACACCGCTACTTTGAAAATACTTGTTACTTTTTATATACATTGTGACGATCTATATTCTGTAATATACAACAAGAAGGAAATGCCATACCCTAGGTAAATGCGTCTCTTTCGCTTTAGAACATTGCAAAAAGAGATGCTTTATTTGTTATCATGAAGAAAAAGAAAAAAAAGGGAATTTCCCTGAGATTAATCCATTGTTTATTGGTCGTTGGAGCTGTGGTTATGTCCAGTCTGATGATATATTTTACTTTTCAATTGTCGAGCAGTTTTCACACCCTGACAGCCACTTCAGAACAATATGTAAGGTTAGATAAAGCCGCTCATGAGCTGATGGATGCCTCAGACCATCTAACAGAAAAAGTTCAGAGATTTGTTGTACATGGAGACATGCAATATCTTGAAGAGTACTTCGAAGAGGCATTTGAATCAAAACACCGAGAAGATGCAATAGTCAAAATGTCAAAAGCACCTAACTGCAAGGCTGCTCTAGAAAAACTACAGATTGCAATGGAGCATTCTATAGAACTTATGAATCTGGAATACTATGCGATGCGCCTAGCAGTTGACGCAAAGGGTTATACTAAGTATCCAGAATTACTTAAGTCTGTGAAGATCTCCGCAGAAGATCAAGCACTTGCCCCCAAAGATAAAATGTGGCGTGCTACCGAGTTAGTTCTCGGCGATGATTATTACAGATTGAAGACTCAGATCCGAAAAAACATGCAAGCCAGCTTGTATGAACTCGAACAGATAGAAAATAATACAAATGGTTCAGCTCTAGAATTACTCCATAGAAGAATCTTCTTTCAGTTTATAGCGATCGCAGTCCAGACTGTTTTGATCTTTCTAATGGTCTGGCTTACCTCTCGTATTGGAATCGATCCAATTTTGGATGCGGTGAAGAACATTCGATCAGACAGCCCTATTCCAGAAGTTGGAGCGAATGAGTTCCGATATTTGGCCCGTGCTTACAACAAGATGTATAGACTTTACAGGAATAGCCTTAAAGTCTTGAGTTTTAAAGCATCTCACGATGAACTGACTGGTGCATACAATCGTTCTGGATACGACATGATCCTTTCTAAAATTGACCTAAACAGTACATGTATGATACTTTTAGATATAGACAACTTTAAGAGTATCAACGATACCTATGGACATGGAGTGGGGGACAAAATTCTTATTAAATTCGCACAAATTTTGCACAATAACTTTCTAAACAATAGCTATGTCTGTCGAATCGGAGGCGATGAATTTGTAGTCTTTATAATTGACTCTGATAAGATACATCATGATCAGATTGCTTCAAAAATTGAGAACATAAATAAAGAGCTAGGAAAGAGTGAAGATGGATTGCCAGCTACTTCTATTAGTGTTGGCATCGCACACGGAAAAGATGCTTCGGACGTAAAAGACTTGTTTGAAAAAATTGATAAAGCAATGTATCAGTCCAAACAAAAAGGAAAACGAACTCACACTTTCTATTCCGAGTAAGAGAGATTTTTACTCTACAGGAAATAGAGACACAAAAATAAAAAAGGCGTGATATTAATTTTTATGCAAGGTAGGTAGACGATGAATACTGTAGTTCTTTTGACTAGTACAAAATTGGGTAATGTTTTAGATCAAGATCTGGAGTTTGGTACGACTATGTTGGCCAATTTTTTGCACGCTTTAGAGTCACAAAAGGACAAAGTACAGACCATCATCTGTTACACCGAAGGTGTTAAGTCCGCTCTTAAAGGCACAAATACGGCTCTATCTTTGCAGTTGCTTCAAGATTCAGGCGTGCGCGTCTTACTCTGCGGCTCTTGCCTCAAACACTACGACATTTCCAGCGAGGATGTTGTAGGACAGGTTTCAAATATGGCAGAGATTTCTCAAACACTTTTGGATGCTGATAAAGTTGTACGCCCCTGATGCGCACTGAAGATTAATAATAACTAATCGCTCGTTACAAACTATAAATCGTACTGTTGAGGTATATAAAGTGAAGACCAAAAATTTTGCTTTGTTATTGTCTTTTGTATTGATCAGTGGTCTACCAGTTTTTGCTGATCAAGATTATTATCAAGATAATTACACCTATCAAGAAGCTGAGGAAGAACAAGAAGCCGTTGTCAATTCTCAAGATTTACCGATAGTTAAATTTTTGCAAGACGCTTACTCTATCCAAGACATAACGAATGTCTCAACAGTGTGGGACAATTGTTCTGATAAAAGCGACGTAATTGTCACTCTGTATTTATCAAAAATTTCCAGTGTCTCACCTATTGAAATTAATATGTTGCGAAGGAAAGGGTTGCATTGGAGTGACATAGTCGGAAGGTTAGATATTTCTCCTCGAAATATTTTGCCGCAATTTAACAGCTGTCCCGTTAGTGATCAACAGAGAGATCACGTTATGCAAATCGTAACTTTGCAAAATTGGTTGAGGAATAGAGAAAAATATCCTCTCTACGATAAAACTTTGCGCCATCTGTGTATAGCGAATCTGTTGGTAGATTTTAGGAACTATACCCCTATAAAAGCGGCTCAAGCAGTGCAAATGGAGTTAGATCCCATCAACGCGGTCTATAGATTTTTTGTCGAAAAAGATTAAAGATGAGACTTTCAGTCTGCGAGTTTTTACTAACTTTTTTTATAATTTCGTTGACTCTCAGTTGCGTTCTGTCACAACCAGCAGTTCCTCAAAGCAGTAAAGTTCCTGAGGTCATTAGAGCTGCCCAGAAAAAGTACGGCCTGCCAGATTATACCCCAAAGGCTCCTATCGTTCCTGAAAAGATGATAGGATTAAAAGAGTTGGTGGAGATGGAACGCAATTATTGCTCGTGGGCGTGTATCACCAGCACATTTTACGACTACCGCACTGTTTCTAAATACAGGCGCAATCCAGGTTTTCATCTAGGTTACGACATTGCTATGGAGGCTGGTTCGCCTGTCTGCGTCGGTTGGTCGGGAACGGTCGTATCTATCGCTCCCTGGTACGACAACGAATGGGGAGTTACGGTGGCTTCTCCCAACGGAATGGAAGTCACCTATGGACACATTGTACCTAGTGTCAGTGTCGGCAAAACCTTACAAAGTGGAGATATAGTCGGCAGAATATCTGTCAATCATGTCGATGTAAAGATGAGAGATGCTAATGGCAATTACGTTCCCTTCGGTGAAAAAGATAAGGAACTCATTCTCTCCTCTGGCACACCAGTCGTCAGTGAAACTCCCAAAGAGAAACTACTCGTAGCCTGGCTCACAGCTCGCAACACTAGAGAGGTTATTGAAGATGAACTCAATGCCCGCCGACGTGAGAGTGAATTTAACAATATAGAACGTCAAAGACTAGAAGAACGTTTTACCTCTCAAAAGTTATCTCTACGCAAAATGGAAGAATTTTTTCAAGAAGGACTCGTTTCGCGCAAAGAGGTGGAAAAGACTAGAGCAAACTTTGATGCCACAAAAAAAGCACTGTCTAAAGTCAAAGATAAACAGCTCAAAGCCCCTAAAAAAGAGGGAGAATTGCTAGAGAAATTGCAAAGATCCCAAGAGCGAGAGAGTAAAGCCCAGAAAGAGGCCGAAAAGAGAGGGCTATCCTGGCAAGATGTACAAAATTTTGTCAATCAATTAGTACTTCAAGACAGCAATTTAAATAAAGCTGTCAAGGATTATAAAAGAGAGCGAAACGAAGAGTACCAATTCAATTTGATACGCCTGAAAAATGAAATAAAATCTTGCCAGTTGACCCTAGAGAGCCAAAAAAAACTCTATAAGATGGGAGGGTTACCTCAACGAGATTTGGAGGCGACAGAAAAGCGTCTACAAATCCTTGAGGATGAGTTACTCAAAATTCAAATAAAGAATTGAGTTGTCATACTCTCCTCTATTAAAATTATAAGGATCGGACTCCCAAGAGAAATTTCCATCGAATCTCTCTACGACAAACTTATATTCGTAGATTCCCTCATCGAAGGTCAAAGTCAAACTAAAAGAGCCATCTTTCAAGATGTTCATCTCTTGTTTGTTGTCCCATTTCCATCCACCTTCACCGCTCCAATTGCCAATAACAAAGGCTCTCTTTGCATTCATTCTTACAGCACTGTCGGCAGTTATCTTAAAAGTTACTCTGTATTTACCTTTGCTGGTTCGCACAGAATAAGTTTTGTTTTTTCCATCATCTTTCATAATAAAACGAACTCCATCGCCATATTAAGTGTGGCTAAACAAAGCACAACGCGTTCATATGCGCATTTATTAGCTAATTTCCTTTATTCTAGTTAAACTGTTCAAAACTTGATTTGTAATTTATTTTTTTTCGGTTCATAAACTATCGCACTTATGCACTCTTTAGTTATCTTACCTTGCGCAGGAAAGAAGAATTTGAGTAGAAATGTACGGTCGTTACTTGAAAGATGAGGTTACTGTTGTGCGCAATTCTCGCATATTTTTATGGTTAGTTATAATTTTAATTTTTTTGGGTGGAACGGTTGCTCTGCTTTGGTATTACACTCAAAATGAATTGCCACCATCTTTCGAAAGAGTGATAGGCACAGGTTATGCTGGCAAAGGTGCTGGTGAGTTTGCTGAACCCGCTGGAGTTGCGATGGATGCCAGTAACAACGTTTACGTTTTAGACACACGCAATTGTCGCGTACAGCGTTTCGATCCCCAAGGAAAACTAATAGACGTTTGGGGAGGTCCTGGTTCAGGCGAAGCACAAATGCGCGAGCCTTTGCGCATAAAGTTAGCTCCAGACAATACCATATGGTTGACTGACAGTGCCAATAGTCGCATCTTGCATTTCACTACTCAGGGAGAGTATCTCGGTGAGGTCGGCTCTTTAGGGCGCGGTGATGGACAATTTGCCGCCCCCGTAGGTATAGCCTTCGACAGTGAAGGTTACATCTGGGTGAGTGATGCCAAGAACAATCGTCTGCAATTATTTACTCCTAAAGGTGAGTATGTCTCATCTTTAGAGAGCAATGGCAGTATAAATTTTAATCAACCGTGGGGCTTAGATATTAACGCCAATGATGAATTGATCGTTGCTAACACTGGCAGTGATCAAATTCTTAAGTTGAATGCCGATGGTGAACTTTTGCAAAAATGGGGACTTAAGGGAACTGGACCTGGAGAATTTAATAAGCCTACTGATGTGTTAGTGACTTTTGACGGTTGTATTTTGGTTTCTGACACGCGCAATAATCGCATCCAAAAGTTCGACAGTCAGGGAGTTTATATGACCGAATGGGGAACTAGTGGCAGTGAGAATAACAGCCTTCGCAACCCTCAACAGTTAGCCGAAGGTATAGGTCAGCTCTTCTGTGTAGCCGATGCTGGAAACAACCGCATCCAGATAATCCATCAGCGTGATCCTATACATCTTTACGGCCCCAAGCCTGCCCCCTATCCTACCGCTCGTATGCGTCTAGGCGAAAATGGTTCTATGTTGGATGAACTTAACTCCACCAACACAAAGAATGACAACAATAAAACCGATACTCCCAAAGATGCATCTAAAAAAGATAACAAAGCCAAAGAAGCCCCTAAAGATCAGAATAAAGCCAAACCCAAGAAAACTCCTAAGGTACTCTAATAAGAGAGGAAGCCTATAGTGCTTATAGAAGCGGAGGCGGCTTTTAGAGTTAAATAATAAAGGAGTCAATATTTTGGCTAGTAATTATGAATTGTTTACCTCAGAATCAGTAACTGAGGGGCATCCCGATAAGGTAGCGGATCAGATTTCGGACGCTATTTTAGATGCTTTTATGCGCGAAGATCCTCAGTCTCGCGTGGCTTGTGAAACTTTCTTACACACTGGTTGCGCTCATATTGCGGGTCAGATCACCTCTTCGGCTTATATAGATATAGCTTCTATCGTGCGCAACACTTTAATTAAGATTGGTTATGATAATCCTGACTACGGTATAGATGGACGCAGTTGTGGCGTTTTGATCTCTATTGATGGACAGTCACCAGACATTGCTCAGGGAGTAGATAAAGCCCTAGAGGTTCGTTCTCAAAACGAGGCTAACGAAGAAGATTCAGTAGGTGCTGGCGACCAGGGTATGATGTTTGGTTATGCTTGCGATGAAACTCCTGAACTTATGCCCTTGCCCATCCAACTGTCCCACGCTTTAGCTTATCAATTAGCTAAGATTCGCAAGGATAAGACTTTAAATTACCTCCGTCCCGATGGCAAAACTCAAGTGACCGTGCGTTATGAGGATGGCAAACCCGCAGCTATAGAGACCATAGTTATATCTACCCAACACGATCCCGATGTCTCTTTGGAACAGATTCGTCAAGACATGATCGAGTACGTGATAAAGCCCGTAGTCCCCGCCCAGTTTATCAAAGAAGAAGATGGTAAGCTTGTGGCCCCTAAAGTGTTGGTCAATCCCACTGGTCGTTTCGTTATCGGCGGTCCTCAAGGAGATACAGGTCTCACTGGACGCAAGATTATCGTCGACACTTACGGTGGCATGGCTGCTCATGGCGGTGGTGCATTTTCAGGCAAAGATCCCACGAAGGTAGATCGCTCCGCCAGTTACGCTGCCCGCTATGTGGCCAAAAATATCGTAGCCGCTGGTTTAGCTAAAAAGTGTGAAGTTGCCGTAGCCTACGCCATCGGTGTGGCAGAACCCATCAGCATATCCGTAGATACCTTCGGCACAGAAAAGATCCCCGTCAAGAAGATAGTGGAACTGGTGCGCAAGAACTTCGATCTCCGTCCTGGAGCCATAATTCGCAAATTGAACTTGCGTCGTCCCATCTATGAGCCGTTAGCGGCTTATGGACACTTTGGGCGCGATTTGGAAGGTGCTACCTGGGAGCATACAGATAAAGCCCAGACCTTAAAGGAACAAGCCTTCTAACGGATTTACAATTCGCAGTTTATATGCGTGATTCGTAATGCGTAATCCTCAATTGGAGAGTAAAATTTAGCTATCTCTTGCCAGATGATTGCGCATTACGAATTGAGCGTTGCGTGTTTTTGGGAAGCTAATCAAAAAAAATGGAGCTTCGACCGCAACTTACAAGTTTTTTTTCCTGCGGGGTTGATTTATAACATGTATCGTGCTAGAATGGCCCCGTTCTTGAAAGAGACATTCCAACTTAGCTCAGCGGTAGAGCAATCGGCTGTTAACCGATCGGTCGTAGGTTCGATCCCTACAGTTGGAGCCATATATTCCAACTTAGCTCAGCGGTAGAGCAATCGGCTGTTAACCGATCGGTCGTAGGTTCGATCCCTACAGTTGGAGCCA
>JAFSXH010000004.1 GCA_017444165.1 bacterium
AGAGCGATTTTGCTCTTCTTTACAATTGACACTTTATGTGCTTGATTCGGTGTTCATACTTGATAAACACACAGGGCACTTACACAAGCTCTTTATCTTAATAGTTGCTATTCCGTTTTCAAAAACCGCTTTACTGCGGGGCAGTATCTCTCAACCGCTCGCGCATACTAGCACTTTCACCAGGGGAAGTCAACCCCCCATTCAAAAAAATTAAGAAAAGTTTTTACAGAGTGCACAACTGCTCATTTTTGAGCAATTCGTAATTGTTATAAAAACGTAAATACAAAAGTACTTACAAAAACTAGAGAACAAGTCGCAAAGCTGGACGAACAGCAATATCATCAAGTTGAACTTCGTAACCACAAACCATTATAAGACCATTTTCGTAAACAACAGCTGTCGTATTACCTGAACTCCCCTGCGAACGAAGCCACCACCAAGTCGCTCTTTCACGAATACAAACCCCATTCTCAACAGCGTAATCAGTAGGCTTAGTTATGCGCTCACTATTACTTGTAAATAATCTCTTGGCTTCACCTATACTTAATAAAAACACACGATCCTCTGCGGAAGGATCGGCATGACCAGATAAATCATTAGCTTTGATCAAGGATTGCTCTTGAACAGTAAATGCTATATTAAAAAACTTGTCGTTCAACCAACGGCGCAATGTGCAATCATCCCAAGTTATAGCCACACTACTTTTATTGTAAGGTTTACAATCTAACGCCATCTCAGAGATAACTAACAAACTATCAGAGTCACGCTGCAACACTCGCCACTTTATCTCTTCTATCGCCCCGTTAGCTTTTTGTGGATAACGGCCAAAGTAAAAACACTCACTGACATCTTTATCTCGATACTTCGCCTGCAAAGCTCGGCTGTCAGTATCGCCTTGTTTAGGGTGAGGAGTTGCAATGTACCAAAATATGAAAGAAATAACAGCAACTAAAAATATAACTACATAGCTCAAACAACCTAATAAATTAGCTAAATTATTACTCTTAGATTGCTCCATAATTTTTAAACTAATGACAACAGCAACAATTATCCTCTACTATGCCACTGTGCAAAAACTTATGATTAAACAAGTGAGCCGTTATCAAAATACAACCACCTAAAGTGCCAACAACCTCAGAACCGATATGACCGATAACTTCGTGTAAAGGATGAGCCCCTAAGATCATGGATAAAGAGACGACTCCCAAGATCATAACTAAATTCTTGCGATGGCGCATCCAACCAGTCACCAGAGCGATCATCGCCACGGGTACGATCAGAGCCGTCATATAAAAATGCCAACGCTCATCTAATTGGAAGCGACTGCCCAAAAGCGGCAAAACAGCTAAAAACGCGGGCAAAATAGTGCAGTGAATTAAACAAGCGGAAGAAAGAATAACCCCCAAAAGATCCAAACCGCGCAAACGCTCAGTCTTGTTATTTCCCGCCCTAACACCACTAGCAATAGACATAATGACCTCTAATAAAAACACATCCTAAAATTATCCGCGTGATAATAAATTATCATTATCATTTTGTCAACATAAAGGAAGCAAGATATATTTAAAGAACTCCCAGTGCGTTATTTTTCTGATAGGTGTTTTTATGCTAAAAAATATTAACAATACTTTGAAGTTGGCAGCTTGTTCGATGGCTTTGGTTTTAGCTTGTTTGGGCGGAGTAGATGTCAGAGCCGAGGACGATTCTATTCCTCAACAGGAAATATCTCCCAGCATAGCTCCTCTAGAGGCAGAAAACAGCGTAAATATAACTACCATCCGCAGAGTTAGCAAACCTCAACAAAAGGTTGCATCTTCGGCATCTTCCTTCAGTATGCCTCAGATAAATACCAATGAGGATCTCAATACTAATTGGGGCTATGGACAGAGAGAGAACATATATAACGCAGCTATAATAAAGTCATCTAACGATGTTTGGCCGCACAAAGATAGGGTGCCTTTACACCCTCTATTGTTAAAATCGCTCTTAGCTTGTGAAAGCAGTTTTAATCCTGAAGCCGTAAGTTACACAGGAGCTGTAGGTATCGCTCAGCTAACTCCAGAGACGGCCAAACGTTTCGGTCTAAATTGGTCTAGTAGCCGCAATCCAACTTTAGCTATTCCTGTGGGAGTTAAGGTCTTAGCTGAAAAAGCCAAAGTCATTATAGATCCTGGCAATTACCATAAGATACTGGGGCTTCGACCTGAACAATGCCCTTATGCAACTACCGTAGCTCAGGCTTATGAAGAGTTGGGCAACCCTTCAATTGAACAATATTGGCACTTGATGTTAGCGGCTTACAATGGCGGAGGTGGGACAATACTTCGCGCTATGGCCATAGCTAGAAACCGCAATCTAGATCCCAGAGAATGGAAAAATCTAGTCGGTGATCGCAATAATCCGGCAAACTCTCCCCTATATTTAGCCTGCACTGAGATCTTCCGCAACGGCGCAATGAACAAATACAGGGAGCTATCCGAGTATCCCGTGCGCATAATCAAGCTGTACAATAAATCAGTAGATCCCAGATACGAAGTGAAGTAA
>JAFSXH010000045.1 GCA_017444165.1 bacterium
GGGGCAGATCAAAATTATCGATAATTAAGATGGTACTCTCACTCTGCTGGCGCAAACACCTCATGTTCCAATTGAAAACTTCTTCATAGTTGAATTCCTCTGAAGGATAGGGAGGTTCTGTATAAAGGTTGACTATCGTCCTCTTCAAATCTTTATCGAAGGTTATCTTAAAGAAATCGAAATTATCGCGCTCTTTCCACGCTAACTCTAAGGATAAGAGACTCTTCCCCAAACCTCCATCGCCAAAGATGAAGATACTCTTTTCACCATCTTGCAGAAAATTTTTCAACAGGGAAAGTTCCCGCTCTCGACCTAAAAATTTCTCACCAGGAGCGGGAGCCTTAAAATCTGAAGAGAGACAAAATTCAGGAGGTCTGGAATCTTTTAACACGGTTTGCAGACGCTCTTCCGTCTCAGTAATGTTAAAACGACTGCGAGGAAGATCTTCCAAAATGCCAGACAAAAAATCTGTCAATTCTTTCTTGACTCGCAAAGGAACATTCTTTAATAACCCATCTTTCTCCGATACCCAAAATTCATCGATATCTTTGGCACATTTAGCGTGATCTGTAAAATTATTCAAATCACGCGGCACATATTTTTTAGTAAGTTTTTTGTATAATGATGCTCCAACAGAGAAGAGATCTGACTTAACGGTGATAGTAGCTAAATAATCTTCATAAAATTCATCTCCAATCATTTCCAAAGCCTTGATCAATTCAGGGGCGGCAAACTCTTGGGTATAAGACAGAGTTCCTTCAACATTTGGAATTCCCTCATCATCCAATTCCAAAAAATTGCCATAATCTAGCATTACGTGCTGACGGGTATTTTTAAACACGTAAACATTAGATGGTTTAACGTCGCAATGGAGCAAATTGTGTTCATGATAAAGTTTAAGTTCGTGGACTAAGGAGAGAACAGTTTCTAAAATCTGGTAGAGACTCTCATCCTCGACCATGTCCCAACTGCGACCACTAGCGGCAGGCATCATTACTAGAGCGGTATCGCCAAAAGTATACGTACCCTGAATCTCAACGAGTCCATAAGCATTTCCACAAGCACACTCGTTATAAAATTTTAATTGTTTTTCACAAACGCTCAGAAAATTATCTTTGGATCTTTCAAATTCCGCTCTTTGTGAATTAACTTTTAATGCAAAAGTTGCCTCATCACGAGAAATTGAATCCCCACTAAAATTAAATGGATAGAATTCTTTCAACAGTACTCGACGATTTTGGGTAATATTGAGGGCTTCGTACACTATACAACTGCCAGCACGACTTCTTTCACCTTCAATAGAGAATTTTTCTTCACACCCAGTGTAAACATTTTTTAAGACAAGATATTTCCCCTCACTTGTAGGAGCAAGAGCAATTCTAGCGTCTTTATAACAGTTTCTCATCGCAATTAATCCTCCAAAGTTCTAAAACTTTAACCTAAAATTAAAACTGCGTTTTTATTGTTGTAAAACAAATCCCCCTTTACAACGGAGAATAATTTTCTCACAACACACTAAAAGCGCAGTTCTCCCAGTTTATCCTAAACTATTCGCAATCTTAGAACGAATAGTCATTTCAAACTGAGCATAGTATATAACCAGCTAAAACCGGAACTTAAGCTAATTTTTTCAAATCATCCTGTAAATCTTCTGATCTACCCCTAAGTTCCAGACCTAGATTCTCTTGTTTTTCCAGAAGTTCATAGGTTTCTTTCAATCTAGTCAAAACGTCTTTAATATGCTCTTTAGATGGATAATTTTCTTCTTTGATCTCTGGATCATTGAAATAGCTAGAAATAACGTTTAACTCAAGAATTCGCGTATAGATCTCCAACGGACAGGGCGAATACATAGCAATCCTAATAAAAGCATCAAACGGATTTTTTGCAGAAATTTGTGCATAACCAGATTCTTCTAGAAGCGAATTTGTATTTTGAAGATATGTTTGAAATAGAGCTTTAATTTCTTTCCAATCTTTTTCCACAAAAACCCAAAGATCGTCCTCTTCCTCCATCTCAAGATATTTTTTCCACACCTCTTTGTCAATATCTTCATCAGTTTTCAAAGTCCTGCAATTCAAACGCGCTATCAGCTTGTCAGCCCAATGTCTAACCAAATTGAAATAAAAGCTTGCAATCAAAATAACATAACGACTAATATTATGTCTAAATTTATTCAGATCCCAAAAACTTTGGTAACTTAAAATATTGTCAATTATTTCTTTATCGATTTTGCCATATTCCTTACAGAACATATTACTACGTCTATTTCCAATACTACTACGTCCCATAATCCTATAATTAAGAAACCGATGGTACATATCAACAGATAATTCTTCACCCCTAACATTAGGAAAATTATACTCATCAAGAGAAGAAAGTGGATTACCATCTTTATCAGAAGCAGAAGA
>JAFSXH010000046.1 GCA_017444165.1 bacterium
ATTAATAAAATCACACCTTACAACACACCCCTGTGTGTCTCATCCACCCAAAGGCCCATTCTAAACATGAGCATAACGATACAACAACGCAGAATAGTCAAAAGACTGAACGTCCACCACACAGCCCACAACCCTAAGTCCAGCTTAAATATGAACCAATAACAGAGCGGTATACGCGCTAAAGAACAGGGGATGCTGACACACATTGGCGGAGTAGTGCGTCCCCCACCAGCGAAAGCCCCTTCTAAGACGATACAGACACCAGAGAAGATCTGAGAGATAGCAATTATCTTTAAATAACTGATAGCGTGAGCGATCATATCTTCATCCGTGCCGAAGAGGCCAGCGAAGTACCCTGGCAAGAACATAAAGGCTAGAAACACAATAACATTAATCCCTAAAGCCCAAGAGACCCCCACCATGACCGCCTCTTTGGCCCTCTGGATGAGTCCCGCCCCGATATTTTGCCCCACCATAGTTATACAAGCCACAGAGATACCCATACAGATGGCGTAATTAAAACTCTCCATGCGATGGCCTACACCTAAAGCCGCCACCGCCGCAGGGCCAAAGTGAGCAATAACTGGAGTGACCGCCATATAGACTAAACTAAAGATCACATAACTTGCTGATACAGGCAAGCCGATAGATATGATCTCTTTTATATCGACAAATTTCAATCTTTGGGGCCTAGTTTTAGGGATAATAAACTTACAATTTGGCTGACTGAGCTGATGAATATAGATCAAAAACATAACTAGAATAGAAATATCACTAGCTACAGCCGCTCCCACAGCTCCCCAAGAGGGTATAAAGTTCCAGCCGAAGATCAAAATAGGATCTAAGACTGCATTTAAAATGATACCTATAGTATCGACAAAAAGAGGAGTTTGAGTATCTCCATAAGCCCGCAGGATAGCCGAAAAACTCCCACAGAGGCAGAAAAATGGAGTGGCTAGGGTAAAAATAGCCAAATAAGCATAACCAACCTGAACGACCGCCTCTAGATCCTCGCCTCCCCCAGAGGTCATGCGCAAAATATCTTCCCCCCAAATGATAACAACGGCCACTTCTAAAAGACCAATTATAGCTGAGAGCATTATGCTCCACTGAGCAATATAGATAGCCTCATCGGCGGCTTGAGGGCGTTTTGTTGCCTCCCCAACTTTATTAGCAATAATAGAATTGGCCCCAACCGTAACCACAGCTACTAAAGCGGCCATAATCCAAATAGAGAAACTGGAAATATTGACTGAGGCTAGATCGATAACACTGCTACGCCCCACCCACATAGAATCGACGGTATTATACAGAGTCTCTAAAATCATCGACCCCAATATAGGGATCGACAATTTCCACATAGATTTGTAAACGTTACCCGTTAAAAGCTCGTTATTCAACCTGCTTCACTCTATGAGTCAGACAATTTTCAGCGTTGAGAATGGAGATAATGTCCTCGACAGCCCTCTCTACAGTGTCATTAATAACTGTATATTTGTAGTATTTTCGAGCGGCCAATTCGCGCTTGGCTTCACTCAATCGCAAAGAGATCTGTTCTTCACTCTCCGTCCCCCTATTGCGCAGACGTTTTTCCAAATTACTCATAGATGGCGGAGTCAAAAAGATACTCACACAATCAGGAATCTTTTCCATAACTTTAACCCCACCCTGAACATCTATCTCTAAGACAACATTAAACCCCTCATTTTGTTTAGCTACCACAAACTCTTTGGGGGTTCCATAGCGATTTTTAAAAACCTGAACCCACTCAATAAAGCGATCCTCTTCTACCCACTGTTCAAAGGTCTCGGGAGACAAAAAATAGTAATTTACTCCATCAACTTCACCTTGACGAGGCTGGCGCGTAGTAGCAGAGACAGAACTTACACAATCGGCCCTTTTAGCAAAGAGTTCTTTTAGAACTGTACCTTTACCAGCACCAGAAGGGCCTGAAACTATAACTAATAGACCACTCATACTTCTCTCCTTCTTAACTTATTTAACACATGGGCTGTTCTGCATGTTAGACTCTCTTTTCCTTTTAGGGCGGGAAAAAGTAGCCTAGAAACGAAAAGAAGTTTTATGAATTTAGATGCTGTTTCAATAAAGGCGACCGTAAAAGAGTTGACTCCTCTGATCTTAGATGGTGTTATCCAGAAGATCTCTCAGCTTACTCGTCTAGATGTAATCATGCAGATTCGCCGCCCTGGCCAAACTTACAAATTGCTCTTGCGCTTCGAACAGGACAACGCTGGTTTAGGATTAGTAACCTCTCCCTTACCTCCAGCTGAGGCTCCTACCAGCTTTGTAATGCTCTTGCGCAAACACCTCCAGGGCAAAAAGATAGAGAAGATAGAACAAAAAGGTTTAGAAAGAATAGTGAAGTTTTATGTAGATGATAAAATTTTACTTTTAGAACTCTTCAACCGCAGTAACAATCTCTATTTATTGAGCAATAATAGTAAAATTATGGGAATGCTCGTCAGAGACACAAAGACGCAAGCTCAACAGGTAGGCAAAACTTATCAAGAGACCCCTCCACCAGCTAAACCAGATGCTTCACTGATAAATTTCCAACAGCTTCCCGCGTTGCTCAAAGATCATCTAGGAGAGAATGTCAACAAGGCATTAAGTTCAACGCTATTCGGACTTTCAACACCTCAAAGCAAGTTTATCTGCCGTCTGGCTAATGTCGATCCTCAAGCCAATTTGACGGACCAAGATCTTCCCAATTTGGCTATAGCTCTAGATCAGTGGCAACTCCTCAGCGAAGAGGAGCACTACCAGCCAGTCCTTTTGAGTGGCGGGAAAATCTCTCCTTGGTCACTGGGAACAGAAGGCGAGAAGACATTCCCTTCCATGCTTCAGATATTTAACGAACAGACCAAAGCACCAGGTATTGAAGATAAACGATCAATATTGCAAAGAGTCTTACTCAAGGCTAAAGAGAAGGTGGCTTCCGCACTTGCCAAACGTCGAGAAGCCTTAGATCGAGCCCAAGCTATGGAAGCCAAACGCTGGGGAGGCGAATTGATCTTAGCCTATATCTCATCCATACAACCAAAGCAGAGTGAACTTATCTTAGATATGGACTGGACAGATATAGAAGAGAGTGTCAGAAAGGCTCTAGAGTATGACTTAAAACCTCAAAATAAACCTAAGCGAGATAAACTGTCTATAACTTACCTAGATGGTAAAGTACGTATAAATTTAGATCCACAATTGAGTGCCAGCGAAAATGCCCAAAGCTATTTCAAGGAGTACCATCGCCTCAAGAGATCGATCACCTCTGTTCAAGAACCTATAGCCAAAGCCCAGGAAGAGAGTGAATTTTTGGAAGAACTCCTCTATTCTGTGGAGAGTGCCACCAGCGTTCCAGAATTAGAGGATATACGCCGCCTCTGGTCGGAATCTCGCCCACATCAGCAAGATCAGAAACATAAAGCCACACGTTCAATTCAGGTTGGCCCTCTAGGAGTACGCACCTATATGTATCGAGATTTTAAAATACTAGTCGGCCGCAACCCTCGCCAAAACGATCATTTAACCTTCAAAGTAGCCGCCCTAGGAGATATTTGGCTACACGCCCACAAGACCCCAGGGGCCCACGTAATCATCAAAGCCGCTGGACGCAGAATAACCGAAGATGTAATAGAGGCGGCCGCCATATTGGCCTCCCGCCATTGCAAAATTAGTTCTTCAACCCACGTGGAGGTGAGTTATTGTGATGTAAAACAACTTAAGAAGCCAAAAGGAAGCCCACCTGGCAAAGTTTTACTTAAAAGTTTCAAGACGATAAACGTCTCCCCTCATTGCGAAAGGCCCGACATAAAAGAGATGAACAACGCACAGTCATAGACTGGTGAATCAAAAAGAGCTAATTTACTCAGGCACAACTTACAACATATAACAGAAAGGTTTAACAATGAATAATAAATACACGAGTTTAGCTGTGACAATTTTATTAAGTTTAACCGTAATGGCTGGTTGCTCGAAAAACGAACCTCCCCAAGTAACGACCAACCAAACACCAACAGCAACTGCCGAAGCAGAAAAAGGCAAATTACCTATCTTGCAATCTACAGGCAAACCCATGGCTAGCCTAACTTTGCCTGCTTTCAATTCAAAGGATAACAAAGAGATAGGCCTGCGCCCCAATAAGGGACAGAACTTAACTATATTAACAGCTTGGTCTCCTGCCTGGTTTGACGATTCACCCGCTCAGATAGAAGCTCTCAAAGAGATACGCAAAAACTACCCCGCAGAATCTTTGAGAATAATCTGCCTAGTCTACGATTCTCCCCAAGATACTGTAAAAAAGTGCATAACTGAGCAAAACATAACTTTTGAGATAGCCCAAGGCACTCCTCAAGTCTATGAAAAGTTACCCATAGAATCGATCCCTACCTATTGGTTCTTAGATTCTGACGGCAACACTTTAGAGATCTATGAGGCACTCCTCAATGCCGAGGATCTAGATGCCAAAATAAACGGATTAGTGCGCGACTTCAGTCAAAGTGAGTAAAACTCTACATAATGCCAGCAAGCATTAAAACTTTGGCTAAAACGGAAAATATATAGACATAAGTTACAACGGCAATACAAATACCCATCAATACGACTCGGCAAACTCCGTTGATCTTTGTGTTGCCATCAATTGTGTCCTTAAACTTAAAACAAAGAGCTGTTAAAAATATGCCTATCAGGGAAATTGTCGCCCCTGCGATAAAACCCTTGGGAAGGAAAGTTATACTGATCTCCGATTCTCCTTTTGGTATATCGAAAGCAGTAAAACCAGTAAATGCCCTCTTATAAGGAACCTTTTTGCCATTTACCTTCACTGTAAAGTTGTCGCTATAAGGTAAAGACAAGAAGAGAGTACTATCTTCATCTGCAGTACATTTACCGTATAGGCCACTTCCTTTGATATTTAAATCCGCCCCTTTGGCCTCATTACAAAGCTTATGCAACTTGTTTACATCTAAACTGAAAAGACCAAATGATGAACAAACTAGATCTTTGTTAAAGCGTACCGTTACATTGACCTTCTTATTTTTATAG
>JAFSXH010000047.1 GCA_017444165.1 bacterium
GATTTATCGCCACTGACCTGCAACTAGAGGATACCTACCTGGCGCATAATCTTTTCCAGAGCTTCTACCTCTTGACCGCTAGCCTCGCGCAGGGGCATGCGCAGACCGCCCACATCAAAGCCCTGTAACTTCAGAGCGGCTTTAATGAGAATAGGATTAGTTACAGCAAAGAGGCCTGTAAATAAAGGATACAAGCGCAGATGGAGTTTAGTCGCCTCTGCAACTTTGCCCGCAAAGAAATCTTCAGCCATCTCCTTCATCAAATTACCAGCTACGTGAGAGGAGACACTGACAACACCTACACCACCTACGGCCAAAGTAGGCAAGAAAGAAGAATCATCTCCACTGTAAATACTAAAATTATTGTTATCCTGGACTAAATGGCTCAATTCACTTATAGAATCTATATGCGGCAGAGACTCCTTAACAGCCACAACATTGGGAATAGAGGCTATTTCAGCTAAAGTTCTAGGCTTAATCTCCGTACCAGTGCGACCAGGAATGTTATAAGCAATAATGGGTAAATCCACCGCCTCGGCCACAGCTTGAAAGTGCTTAACGATGCAATCTTGCGGAGGCTTATTATAGTAAGGAGTGACGATCAAAAGACCATCGGCTCCGCGCTCTTTGGCTAATTTAGAGAGTTCAAGCGTGGCTTTAGTGCTATTCGTACCCGTGCCGCAGAGCATGGGCTTATTGCCGATCTTCTCCTTAACTACTTCAAAGAGGTGCAACTTCTCCTCTGTACTCAAAGTCGGGGCCTCACCCGTAGTAGCACAGACCAAAACGGCATCACTGCCATTTTTTACCAAATGTTCAGCTAACTGGCCAGCCCTCTTGTAATCGACCTCTCCATCGCCAGTGAAAGGCGTAACCATAGCGGTAATTATTCTACCCCAAGATTTCATAAACATTGCCTCCTAAAAATCTTTAAAATCTTCGCCATTTTTTATCATATTATTTCTAGCCAAACCCATACCGACCAAAAAACCAACAGGGAAACCGATCATACCCAACATGACGGTCCACATTAAAAATACAGCTGTCTTAGAATCATCTGGAGCGGGAAAGAAACCACCATTACCCAAAATGGCCGCTATAAATGCGCAAATGCCCAGAGCCAAAAGGCCACCTCTGAGGCCACTAAAACACAAAACAAAGAAAGTCTTCTCTATTTTATTGGCCCAAAAACCAGAGACGTACCACAACGCCACTAAAAGCAAAGCGCACAAAAGATGTACAAAAACCATGCCCCCGTTTTCGCTTATAACGATCACTTTCCTATTCTTATTACACAACGAACAATCGTAGACGAAGTTTGGCTTTTTGGCCCCGACCTTTCGAAATCAAGCAAAAAGCGAATAAAAAAGGAATTATCGCTCTATGAACAAAGGTTGTTTTTACAAAGATACCAGAGGTTATGTTGATATGGCCTCTTAGAAAAGAGATAAGCAGATGGCTGAAAGACAGCTCACTCGCGATGATGTAGTAAAATTAGTGCGAGAGCAAGACGTAAAACTACTGCACTTGCAATTTACGGATATATTGGGTGGCATGAAGAATGTCGGCATTCCTGGACGGCATATAGATAGCGTGCTCGATGAAGGGGTGCTCTTCGATGGCTCCTCCATTGAAGGTTTTGTGCGCATAGAAGAATCTGATATGTGTTTAAAGCCCGATCCCGCCACTTTTTCCATTTTGCCTTGGAAGTCCAACGATTACAAAGAGGCTCGTTTGATCTGCGACGTTACCTCACCAGACGGTTCCCCCTTTGCTGGTGATCCGCGCGGATTTTTAAAGAGGATGATCGCTAAAGCTAACGATATGGGTATGGACCTTATGGCAGGTCCAGAGGCGGAGTTCTTCTTATTCCAGAGAGATAAAGACCACAAGCCTACTACCAATACTCACGATCAGGCTGGTTACTTCGATTTAGCTCCCGTCGATATGGGTGAAACTGCTCGCTTGGATATGGTCAACGCCCTGGAAGGCATGGGCTTTTTGATCGAAGCCTCCCACCACGAGTGCGGTTACGGCCAACATGAGATAGATTTTAAATATGCCGATGCTTTGAAGACGGCTGACCAGGTAGTAACCTTCCGCACTGTCGTTAAGACGATAGCTATGCAGAACGGTTTGCACGCTACTTTTATGCCTAAGCCAGTTTACGGCATTGCTGGTTCTGGTATGCACGTCAATCAGTCACTCTTCCGCAACGGTCAAAATATATTCTATGATCCAGATGCTCCTGAGGGACTTTCGGAAACTTGTCTCCATTACATAGGCGGCTTAATGAAGCACGCTCGCGCCTTTACAGCTTTTACTAATCCTTTGGTCAACTCTTACAAACGTTTAGTTCCAGGCCATGAGGCTCCCCTCTATGTGACTTGGGCGCAGAAGAATCGCAGTCCTATGATCAGAATTCCTGCCCCACGCGGCAAAGCCACACGAGTAGAAGTGCGTTCACCAGATCCTTCTTGCAACCCATATTTGGCCATAGGTTTAATGCTCTGTGCTGGTTTAGATGGTATAATAAATAAAATAGATCCAGGTCCAGCTATGAATTGTAATCTTTACGATCTCTCTGCTGATGAGATAGATAATTTGCATATCAAAACTTTGCCTGGTTCTCTGGCAGAAGCTCTGCAAGCCTTCGAGGAGGATGAGCTTATGCTGGAAACTGTAGGCCAACATATTTGGTCGCAATTTAAGGCGGCTAAGTATGATGAGTGGGATCGCTATAGGACTCAAGTCCATAAATGGGAATTGGATCAGTACTTAGGAATTTATTAACTCATTGGGAGGGTGCATGACAAAAGCGAACATTCCTAACTTTATATTAGTTACTGGTTTGTCTGGTTCTGGTAAGAGTACAACTTTGAAATCTTTGGAGGATCAGGGTTATTATTGTGTCGACAATATGCCTATAACGATGCTTCCAGAGTTATTGGAACTCTTATCTAATTCGCAAATTGAGCGCATAGCTACTAGTTTAGATATACGCAATCGCACCTTCCTCGATCTTTGGCCTGCAACTTTTAAACATTTACAGGATGAAGGGCGCACTCCTTACGTACTCTTTTTAGAGGCCAGCGAGGAGATATTAATTCGTCGCTACGCAGAGTCGCGCCGCCAACATCCATTTTTGCAACACAGTTTGCAAGAAGCTCTCTCTAAAGAACGGGAACTCGTAGAGAATTTGAGAGCACAGGCCAATCTCATTTTGGATACTTCAAATTTATCTATCCATCAATTGCGCGGCAAACTCTTCGAACTTTTGACCGAAGAGGAATCTCCTATGGAGTTACACATCTCCAGCTTTGGTTATAAGTACGGTATGCCTTTAGATGTCGATCTCGTCATAGATTGTCGCTTTGTTCCCAATCCTTATTACGTGTTAGAATTGCGCCCTCTCTCTGGTTTGGATCAACCCATTAAAGATTACTTAGCTACATTCCCCGCTTTTGAGACCTTCCGCCAGAAGATTTTAGATCTGCTCCTCTATTCTATTCCCCTTTATTTTAAGGAGGGCAAGAGGCACTTAGATATTGCTTTGGGTTGCACGGGTGGTCGCCATCGCTCTGTAGCTTTAGCCGAATCTCTGGCCGAGTCTCTGCAGAAATATAATTATAAGACGACTACTTTCCACAGAGATCTCTACAAAAAGAAGAAATGAAAAAGAGTGTACATAGATTAATAAAGTGGCTCCTCCCTGGAATGGGTATAAAGAGGTGGTTATTAGTAGTCACTTTGGGCTTGTTGATCTGTTCTGGTGGACTCTCTCTTTTAGCTACTAATAAAATTTTTTTGAGTGCCGAGATCTATTTGCAAAAATTCTTCTCCCATTATTTAAACCTAAAATTATCTAGTGAAATTATAGATGTTATGGCCTGTCTGGGTGGTCTATTGATAACTCTAGGGGCCTCTTTTAGGTTGTTCTCTCTGCTCTTTTATAATAAACAAAATTCAGACAAATCTATAATAGACCAGATTTACGAAAAAAGAAAATTAGAACAGGGATTAAAAATTGTCGCTATAGGTGGAGGTACTGGTCTTTCCACTCTTTTACGCGGTCTGAAACA
>JAFSXH010000048.1 GCA_017444165.1 bacterium
ATGTTGGAGTAAGTCCAGATGTAGAAGTCAATGGCAAGAATGATGCTTTAGAAGTGGCGAAAAAATTCTTAAGCGATGCGGGATTATAGGTTCTGCTTTAGTTGAAACATCGCTTAGTTACGGCAAGCGCAGTTTTAAGTTAAAGGCTAAGTTTATGGCCTCTCTTCTAGCTGTCCAGTTATCTAAATTGTATAGCAGGGGAAGCAGTCTGAAGAGTATGCGGCTCTTCGCTCCTCTTTGAGCAACTGGAACATTGCAAAATAGGTCATCTAGCTCATTTTGCATGTCTGACAAATATTTGGGAGGGGTCTTTCGCCAGGGGATCTCTACAGAGGGAAAATCACCTATGTAGCGCAGGACTTCTCCCTTTTTTTTATGTTCTAGAAAGTGATCGTGCAAATTGTTTATGGGATAGACCTTTTTTAGAGTGTCTTCAGCGTTGGTGCGGACTACGTAGTCTTTGTGTTTGGCTAAAAAATCTTGAGGATCTTTTATATCTGCGTAATGATGAAAGACATAGGGAGCTGCTACTCGCACACCCCTTCTTCCCTGCAGTTGTTCGTGAATACTGCGAGTCCAATGCATATCGGGGTAAAAGCGCACAAAGAGATCGTGTCTTCTTTCTAACGGGCGTACGTACTTAAAGGAGTGAAAAAAGCAGAGCCAGTAAGCATCTAACATACCGACGTCATCTTTGAGTGAAGGCAAAAGTTGGCGAGTAATTTTGTTCAAATCTTCAGGAAAGTGGACTTCATCTGCATCTAAACGGAAAAACCACGAAGTGTCTTTGTTGAGCATACGCAGAGTATTATTGCGAGCTTGAGCATAATCCACGAACTCGCTCTCCTCTAAACGGATACGACCCTCTCTGTACAGGCGACTACCAATAATGGCTTGCCAATTGGACTCATTCTTTCCATTGTAGTCTATGACGACCCCATCGACAGCTTCGTAGACCGATTCTAAAGCTTGGGCTAGATGCGGTTCAGATTGCGCTCCGACTATCACAGTTGCGATAATTTTGCCCATTTTCCACACTCGCCAGCTATTTAATTTTCTATCGTCTCTGTGTGGAAAATATTATCCAATTCCTCTTCTATGATCTCAGCATCTTTGCCAGTAATATAACTAAACTCCATGGCCATGGATTGCTTAGCCTGTTTTAACATCTGTAATTCCTTAGGTGGCAATCTATGGTTGCTGGCTGCGTAAGCACTCAGATCGCGGATAACTTCAGCCAGTTGATAAATATCACAACTTTTGACTTTTTTTAGATTAAAATTATAACGCTCCGATGATCGAGTAGGCAAAGCCACACTGTCTGTTTTCAGGTACGCCAAAATTTTATCAATCTCTTCTTTGTCGATCAAAGGACGAATCATACTTCCTTTTTGATCTACGTTGACTTTTATGCGCAGACGATCATCCTGAAAAGATATACAGGCGAAAGTATGTTTTTTACCCAAGATTTCCTCTTCATTTATAGATTCCACTGTACCTAATCCGTGGACTGGATGCATAACCTTGCTTCCAACGCTTAACATAAATCACTGCTCCTGAAAAATTACTAGATTTTTATTTGTCACAAAAATTTTTAATTCCTAGCGAACTGTTTAAGTTTGTTCAAGGACAGTTCAGGATGGACAGCATAAGAAGTTTGCAAAGTTAGAGTTGCACAGGCTATGCCTCTCTCTACAGCTTGGCGCAAATTTAATCCATCTATGAGTCCACATACAGTTCCCGAAGTCAAAGCATCTCCCGCTCCTACAGTATCAGTCACCACTGTCGATATAGGAGGGATAAATTCCACTTTGTTCTCTCCTCCCTCCTTGTAAGCAATGAGTACTCCTTCTGGCCCTAAAGTTATAATGCCCCATTTTAGACCTATTTCCAAAAATTTAAGTCCTGCTCTCTTTATATCCTCGGCACTGCGTAAAGGGAAGCCAGCCAACACTTCAGCTTCTTCTCGATTGGGGGTTACCATAGTGATCTGATCCAGGAAGGGGACTATCTGTTTAGCTTTAGCTACAGAGATGGGTTCCACACAGATTGGTAGGTTACGTTGATTGCACTGCTCTAAACAGTACAACATAGTCGGAGTAGGTACATCGGCATCAACAACAACAAAACTGGCATCATCGAAGAGATCTTTGTTCTCCACTACATAATCCGTAGTTATAAGCTTTATTATGTCGAGATCGGATATAGCTGACTCCAAATCGCCATAATGATTCAATATGGCTAAGAATATGCCCGTTCCATAATGGGGTGAAATTTGCACTCTGCTGAGATCTACACCAGCTTTTCCCGTAACATCCAAGATTTGTTTGCCGTACATATCGTCGCCTAAAGCACTCAATAGGGTGGCTTTTACACCCATTCTGGCTAAATTTTCGGCTATGTTTCGTCCTACTCCACCTGCTGTAGTGCGCACTATACCAGGATTAGAAGTCTTTGCTACGTGGTAAGAAGAGGTACGACCCTTTATGTCCAAATTAGATGCGCCTATAACTAATACACTCTTAGATTCCATAAAACATTCCCTTCTACCAGCAAAATATAAAAAAACAGAACAAACAGCTTCATCTCTGTGTTGAACTGAAGTTGTTCGCTGAAATTTTTTAATCGACGTTCTGAGCAACTTCTATGAAAAATTAACTTTGTCCTTTGTTACTAACCAGTAGGATCCATTTTCAACTGCAAGTTAGATAAATTACTCGTCTAAAACATTTTGCTAAATATTGTGTCTCTGTATTAGCTGTATTGTTAAACGTTGTATGATCAAAAGTGGATCCTGGCCGATTTTTAAAAGATAATCTGTTTTGTAAATTTCTTGAAAAGCTGATTCTAATTGACTGTCAGACCATAACTTTGCTTCCTCTATGTTGTGTCTAATCTGATATTCACGTTTTTGGGGAATGGCTTTGCTTATCATTGATATATTGGGACCATAAAGTTTGAGGAGAGAATTAATTTGAGCTATAGAACGCAGATAGGTATTTAGATAGGAGAGGAGCGTTAAAGCTCCCCTTTGAGGGTCTTCTTCTAAGAGTAGATTAGTTGCATCCAGGGCAGAACTGATATTTTTGTTAGTTAATGCGTTGGTGTAGTCCCAAATTTTGACATCAAA
>JAFSXH010000005.1 GCA_017444165.1 bacterium
CATCTGATATTTTTAAACGTTTGGGAGCCGAGGTTGTAGTTATAAACAACAATCCAGATGGATTTAATATTAACACCAATTGTGGCTCTACTCATTCTGAATCTTTACAAAGAGCTGTCGTAAACAACAAAGCTAATTTAGGATTGGCCTTTGATGGAGATGCAGATCGCTGTTTAGCTTGCGATGAAAAGGGAAAGATGCTCGATGGCGATCATATGTTGATGCTCTTCGCTAATACACTGAAAGAGCAGAACAGATTAAATCACAATCGTCTAGTCACTACAGTTATGGCAAACTTAGGTCTGGAAGAAGCTTGCCAAAAATTTGGAGTCACTATGGTTAGAACTGCTGTAGGAGATCGCTATGTTCTTGAAGAGATGTTATCTTCTGGAGCCGTCTTGGGCGGAGAGCAGTCGGGCCATATCATATTTAGCGATTATTCCACTACAGGCGACGGCATGTTGACAGGTATAATGTTAGCCCAAGTTTTGGCTAAAGCTAAAAAATTGCTCTCAGAATTGGCCGAAGTAGTCGCTAAAAAACCACAGTATCTATTAAATATCAAGGTCAAAGATAAGAATAATTGGAACTCATCTACTGAAGTAAAAGATAAGGTCAAAGAGGTTGAGGAGAGATTAAAAGGTCAAGGAAGGCTCTTAATCAGACCTTCAGGTACGGAAAATCTTTTGCGCATTATGGCTGAAGGGCCAGATATTGAGCAACTCAAAGAACTCATCGGTTCTATCGCTAAGACAATAGAAGATTACACTTAGAAGTTCTATTTCTTCTCTTTATCCTTATTTTCTTCATCCTTATTCTCTTCGTCTTCTTCACTAGGCTCTGGCCGTGGAGACCAGACGAAGACACTCTTAGGAGAGCGCAGACCAAAGTTTGGCTCTGCGGTGTCATATGCCTTCCATTTACCATTAGGTTGAGGATCGAAATAGACTAAGCGGTCATTGCCCATATCAGCTATGTAAAGATGGCCGTCTTTGTCTTGACTCAATCCTTTGGGCTCTAAAAATTGATTGTTGCCTTTGCCATAAGAACCGATCTCCAGGGAGTTGCGGCCTCGGAAGTTATCTATCTTGACTAAACGATTGTTAGAGGACTCCACAAAGTAATAGTCGTCTTCAATTTGGATAAATTGGGTGGGAGAAAAGGTTACTCCACTGAGTCCCTTGCCTTTATAAGTGGCCCACTGACTTGGAGGGATGGTGAGATCGTAAGGTATGCGCACTACTCTACCTTGAGGAGAATCGCCATCACAACAGACGTAAATATTGCCCTCTAAATCTAACCAGAGATAACCAGGCTTACTTATCTTGGAATCTTTGAATTCAGCCATGGGAATGGTATCGCCAAAATTTTCATAGACCAATATTCTGTCGTTATCCGTATCAGAAACAATCAAACGTTTACCGTGAAAGGCTACACCACAGGGAGCGTTAAAACCATTATTCATCTCCTGCCAACCTACCCCACGTATATCATCAATGCGCACAATGCGATTGTTTCCCCTATCAGCGATGTAAATTGTCCCCTTAATATCTACCCAGATCTGTTCAGGGTTTAAAAAACGACCTAACCCCGTCCCGTTCAGTCCCAGAGGATAAAAATCTTCTCCTTCAATATTCTTCATGTAAATAATGCGACCATTACCACTATCGGAGATCCAGATTCCTTCAGTGCGCTTATAATCTTCAGGATTTTGCGAACGCAAAAGACTAAATTTGGGTTTGTTCTCATTTAAGTCGAGTTCTATAGTTCTGGCTTTTTTGTTTTGCAATTCTTGATTGATATTCTCTACAGGGCTGGGATTATCTGTAGATGCCTCCCCTTCATCCTGTTGAGCCTGAACAG
>JAFSXH010000049.1 GCA_017444165.1 bacterium
CTTCACCAAAAAGGGAGTAATAATTGAATGGGCCGTAAATCTTTGCCAATTTTACGTTCAAAGAAGCGAGAATATCGCGCACCTTTACGATACCTACCTGCCCTTCAACAGCACTATTGACCCAACTTTCTAATTTAGCGGGCAAAGTAACCACAATTTGGTTGATCTTTTCACTGAGGTATCTATCCAACTCTTGGCAAATATCGCTCAATCTTTTTAATACATTAACCAAAAGTTTAGCTACTAATTCACCTTTGATATCTTTGCCATTAGCATCTTCACCGAATTTGAAATTATAACAGTATCTTGCCAATACACTGCGATCATCATCTTTAGCCTTTTGATCTAAAGGTATTCCAAATACTTTATTAGTCTTTATATTTTTCAATCTTGCTATTAGCTCTTCATAATCTTCCTCGGGAAGTTTTTCCTCAGCAACACCAGCTATCGCCTTATTTATATCCTCCATATGATTGGCTAATACGGAGCGCAAACTTACCATAGCATGGAAGCGTTTATTTTCTGGAATATCTTTCAAGAGAATATCGAGTTGTAATTTCAATTTAAAGACAATCGTATAGCTGTTCTTCCGCAATATGCCACCTATCGAGACCACATCATCCATAGACTTAATGGCTTCGATTATGGATGACTCAATTCTCTTTTGGCATTCATCGTTTTTATGTTCTGGTATGGGCTTCTCCATGCGTTTTAACAGCATAAAACAATCATTTTGACCGAACTCATCAGCCATATCATCTATATCGTTCTTGCGCTCATCGGCCACTGAAGTCAAGGCCGCTAATATCCTGTAAATTGAACCATCCTCACCTGGCAGAGACTTAAAAAACTCCGAACCATTAAAACTAATCTTGCCATCTAGATAAAGATCGCGCAAATTCAACCCGTACGAGGGGAGCAAGTTCAAGGTATTGAAAAGATCTTCTTCATCGTTGACGATATCTACCTCAACAGTGCTGTTCAAACATTCTATAACTTCTTTTGCCAATCTATAAGAGGCGGCTTCGATCATACGTTCGTGAGGAACCGCCAAAGCGGCATAGCCCCGTGTTTGAAAACGCTGAGAAAAATTCTTTGTATATTTAAAACCAGGATAGCCTTCAACTGGCACCATCTGCTTATAATCTTTAGAAGCAAGCATCCTTACATTTTCGGATTCATCGCGCTTTATTTGAGCAGAAAGAGCAAATGTATAATCTCTAAAGATCAACTGTGCCAAAGATGTGCAAAATTTCTCTGCATCATTATGAACTTTACCAGAATTATTCGCATTTTCATATAAAAAGATATGATCGGCTAAATGTCTGCCGTTACTGTGAAAATGATTTAGTTCTTGTAAAGAAGCATAGGCATTAGCCTTGACAGTATCAGAATCGACTCCAGCTAAATTAACAAAATGGCTGGCTCCCAATATGTGCAGATCTATATCACCCTTGTAAGCAAACTTATCATGTAAGAGAGAGAGGATATCTATAAGCATACCACCGCCAGTACCACCAGCAACAGAGGCTACCACCAAAAATTTTAAACCATCGTTGACACGTATGTGGCCCATTACCCCCGAAGCCTGCAACTTCGGAGAAGAATGTACTATACCCAAAGTCTCTGCTCTTTGAACAGCTTCCTCTAAAGCATTCACTATCTCGCTATTATGCTGAAAAAAAGTCTGATGGCCCAACTGACGTATCTGGCGAGTTTCACATGGACAGTGAATAGACTGAAAACCAGGATTATTTCCAACAGAATTTGCAATTGTATCGATAAAAACAAACTGCAAACAATTACAGTATTTACCCGCTCCCCCCACATAACTATCGATAAGATCATACAACTCAGTACAAACTTTAAATCCAGTACCCCCTAAAGCTACAAACACAGTAGGTTGGATCACTATCGGATTAGTTTTAATCTCGGCCATCACTATCTCCATTTAAGTTACTATGCAAATTACCAGCGTAAGACACAATTGTAAATTCGTTAATTAACTGCCAGTTCATTTCCACTTAGCTACATACTGTTTGGCTAATTTCACTGGATTGTAAGATAATTTTGACGTGCGCAGCCCTTGATCGCCCATATCCTCCTCACAATTGACATAAGGCATATGGCTCCAACAATGGCTCAAAAATTCGTGGCGCAGATAGGCGTACATATCTCGATAATCTGGATGACACTTTTCAAAGTGTATATCAGCCATCTCGGCATTCAATTGACTGCCGACAGAAAAGCCAGCTATGCGATTAGCTCTATCTCCATCTAAAATTACACATCCTTTGGCTCCTAAAATTTCAAAATTATCCAAAACTCTCTTTAAAGCAAAATACTCTCTGTTCCGCGATTCATGTTCCTCATCTAAAATAAGTTCATGTTCATCCTTGTCCGTCTGCCAATCTCTATCTAAATTTAAACATTCAAATTTGTACTTATCCTCATAAGGAAGATAGATCATATTAGAAAAACGGCGCAAAAAACTGCGAATGCGATTGCGTTTGCCTCTGTAAACATGGCCCTCTAACTTGATAAGATCTGCAACGTTATAAATGTACTCCGAAAAATCTCGCGAGAGAGTAAATTCCATCATATCTGGACAGTCGCGCTCAATAATATTTTTGTTTACTTCAGGAACCCAAAGATAATTTATATCTCCCGTCAATTGGCGAACTTTTTCCAAAGGCCCCCGTATAGATCTGCTCCTGTCCTTCAAGTACGGAGCTAAAAAACGCCCTTCAGAATCTGTATAAAAAGTCTTAAGGTAAAGAGCCTCCTCATCCTCAGCAAATTGGATCTTGCCCTCCCCTCCCCAAGCATACCAATAAATAAAAGAGTCGTGTACACAGTAATAATTATTTATAACACTGGCAAAAAGATCTCTATCTTCTAAAGTTATATCTCTAAAATTCAACATAGACCAAAATCACATATTTCCACAAAAAACCAGTACAGCTAAGGCTAACAAGAGACGATAAACAGCAACGTATTTTAAACTGCCCTTACGCAAGACAAATTCCAGCAACTTAATGCCGAGCAGACCAGTCAAAAAAGAGAATAAAATTCCCCAAATAACTAAAGGCCACATCTCAGCACTCGGCAACTCAAAACCTTTACAAAGTTTAACAAAGAAAGCTCCAGCAACAATGGGAATAGAACTCACTAAAGCTAACTCACCCGCCAAAGAGCGATTCAAATGAAATCCACGCGAGGCCGTCAGCAGTATACCTAGACGCGACACTCCAGGTAAAAGAGCCAAAGATTGAATGAGACCTATCAGTAAACTCTGCTGGCGATCTATAGATTGTAACTCACCATCTTCTGCAAAATATTTATCGACATACCAAAGCAAAAGACCAAAAA
>JAFSXH010000050.1 GCA_017444165.1 bacterium
CTGGAAAAATAAAATCGATAGAGATAGAACCTGGCGATCTCATCTCTGCCGACCAGATAGTAGCTTATATTGAGTGAGGTTGAGATATGTCAGCAATAAATAGGCTTATTTTGAGCATAGTGCTGGTCTTATCTTTGTGTTGGCCAGCGGTGGCTGATCCTCTTAGTGTAAATCCTCAAGATGGCAGTCCAGAATCGAATAAAGTAGTCGTTGAAGAGTCTCAACAAGATGTTGTACCTTCTACAGCCCCAGAAGAGGAAGAAGAGACAGAATCAAAAGTTGTTACAGATTCTTCTATTCCACCCGCACCCGAAGCCAGTATCAGATCTGTCTCTGATACAGCTAGTATACTTTGGGAATCTACGGGTATCTCTGGCTTTTGTAAGGATGATGGCTACAAAAATTTAATCATGATAGGTGTTAGCCTATTGTTGATCTATTTGGCTATAGTTAAAGGCTACGAACCTCTCCTGCTTTTGCCTATAGGTATTGGAGGTCTTCTCTCCAATATTCCCAATGGAGGTATTTCCGAACCAGGCGGTTTCCTCTACGTGATTTACAAAGCTGGTATTGAAACGGGCCTATTCCCGCTCCTGATCTTTATGGGAGTAGGAGCTATGACAGATTTCGGTCCCCTGATCGCCAATCCTAAACTAGCCATTTTAGGAGGCGCAGCCCAATTTGGCATCTTCTTCGCCCTCTTAGGAGCCTTATTTTTGTCTGAGTACATACCAGGGATCAATTTTGGTCTCAAAGAGGCGGCCAGTATCGGCATTATCGGTGGAGCAGACGGACCTACGGCTATATTTCTAACTAGCCGCCTCGCTCCCGATCTCTTGGGTTCAATCGCTGTAGCGGCCTATTCATACATGGCCCTAGTTCCCATTATTCAGCCCCCCATTATGAGAGCTTTAACGACTGAGTCAGAGCGCAATATCGTCATGCATCAGATGCGCCCCGTCTCTAAAGAGGAAAAGATCGTCTTCCCGATCATGGTAATCTTGCTCTGTGCCTTTTTGTTACCTTCAGCGGCTCCGCTCATCGGTTCTCTGATGTTCGGCAATATAGCTCGCGAGTGTGGAGTAGTCAACAGACTCTCCGACACAATGCAAAACGCTATGTGCAATATTGTCACCATAATGTTGGGAACTACGGTCGGTTCCAAACTCTCTGCCGACAAATTCTTAACTCCAGACACTTTGGGTATATTGTTCCTAGGTTTAATAGCCTTCTGTGTAGGAACGGCTTCGGGTGTGTTGATAGGCAAATTGATGAACGCTATCAACAAGAAAGATCCCATCAATCCCCTTATTGGTGCAGCTGGCGTTTCAGCCGTACCTATGGCTGCAAGAGTCGTCAATGGCGTAGGCTTAGAGACGAATCCGCGCAACTTCTTGCTAATGCACGCTATGGGTCCTAACGTCTCTGGTGTTATTGGATCAGCAGTTGTGGCTGGACTCTTAATGGCAATGTTGCAATAAATAACTCTTATAACAAAAAAAAGGCGTGTGATTTATTTTAATTCACACGTCTTTTTTTTTACACCAGTTGATAGGAAGTTGTTCTTCCCTTGCCTACTTTCTTTAGAACCTTATCTTTACAGAGTCTGCCTAAAACTGATTCTATAGTAGGAACACTGATCTCATAACAAATCTCATGTATTTCACTCTTATTGAGATTAATATCGCCATCTTTGAAAAGGGCTCTAATACATTTGGCTTTGCGATCCCTTCCACCTAAAGGCAGAAGGCGATAAAAGAAGTGTTCATAGGCCAAAGAGAGATGGCGCAGAGCGTACATTATGATCGGAGTGTCATTGCCAAAGAGATATTGTCGAAAAGCAGTCAGGAAAGTATCCACTCCATCGTCACGACTCATAACCTTGCTAATCAAATAATAGCTCACATACCTGTAGACCTTGTAACCACTCTTGTCAAGGAGTATCATCAACAGCAACTCAGCTGTAAGGAACATTTCGACAGCACTTTTAAAAGGACTCATGCGCAACAGACTAGCCACAAATCTAGGAATCAATAAAAGTGGTTCTATTCCATTCACATCTTCATTGTAATTTTCACAGATAGACTCTAACTCAGAAGCAAAATCTCCCTCGTAAGTTTCACATTGTTTTAAAATATCGAGATTGCCATTTATCTGGCTACTATCTACGGCTTTAACTATAGAGTGAAATTCATCAGATTCTTTGTTAGCCGTAACGACATAATAGCGAACACTATCCCTGCTAGTCCAACAGTCTGCTTCTTCAACATTACCCAAAAATAAAGATCTGTACACACTCAATATAGAGTCAACAGAAAGTTTAAACTCATCGGCAGACTCCAATAACATCAGAGAGCGAGCCAAATTCTTAATGAAGAGACTGCGGCCCAGTTTTGTCATCTTTTTGCCATTAAAGTTATCACAGCTATTGAGATCTATATGCTCAAAACTACTTTTAAAATTATCCCTTCCCTCTCTTAAAAACTCATCAATAAACTCTTCTTCCTCTTCTTCACTCAAAACAGGCATTTGCAATGTGTTGCAGAGCAATTGCAAATTTTTCATAATAGTGGCATCGGGCAACTCTTGCATAACGGCAGGATCAATATAGCTCAAAACCTCAAATTTTCCCCTGCTCTCATGTACTTCAGTCAATAAACGATACAAAGACGGAGATAAATCGAGCCTATCATTCTTACTATCACCAGAAGCATATCTATTATGCGTAATCAAAGGCTTACACTCCTTATTAAAGAATCTTTTTATCTAAAGCAATATATATGACAGATAGTATTTTACAATTAATAAGAAAAAATAGCAAATAAAAAAATTCTCAGGCCAAAAGATCACCTGAGAATTTTATTGCACTCTACAGATAACTACACACTGTACTAATACCTTGGCCGCTGTTCTAATCCCAAGAAACGACGCATATCATTCTCTGATATACCTTCAGGGTTGAGCTGAACCTTATTGGTCACATCCAAACCTACAGCTTGCAACTCTGCTCCGTTGACGGATCCAGCATCACCTTCAGAAGCATCCGTACCATCGTAGTTATACCAATTGTCATTCATAACTCCATGCGCAGCATCATAGGAATGAGCCATCTCATGGAAGAGACCTACTAAAGGAGGACGCTCTCCCCAACTATCGACACCTATGCGTATGCGTGAAGTATTATAGGAGATAGTAGAATCACAACCAGAATTATCCTTTCCATTATCTTTGAGGATAGCTTTTTCTGGATTAAAACTACAATAATTACCGCCGTTGATCTCTCTAGTAGTGACATCCTTACCAGAAGCCTTGATACCTCTCAACATAGCCTGACCAGGAGCAATAGAACTCAAAGTTTCATAATCAGACTCCACTCGCGCCTTGAAGGCTTCATCACCTTCTACTTTGAAATTGGAGGGGACAGACATCTGTTTGACTTTCTCTATTGTACTGTTACTAGCGTGAATATTATCTTTTCCATCTGTGGAAATGTGGCTCGCACTACTGCCAGCACTAATGGTATCCTCACCTTTACCACCAGCGATCACATTCTCACCCGAAGAGGCACTGATGGTATCATCACCCTTGCCACCAAAGATCATATCATTGCCCGCACCAGCGTTAATTACATCATCGCCTACACCACCATCAACATAATCTCTACCCGCACCAGCACTTATAGTATCAGAACCATCGAGACCGTAAATTACATCGTTGCCTTCACCGCCACTGATCGAATCATTGCCGAAGCCACCTTCGATGTAATCGTTGCCTTCGCCACCGTTGATACTGTTGCCAACATACTCGGTGCTACCAAAAAGGCTGTCAAATAAATTACCAAAGAAGCCTTTATCCTCTTTCCCTACAGCCTGACCGTCTTCGTAATCATACTGGTTGGCGATAATCTTATCATCACCCGCACCAGCATTAATACTGTTAGCCCCATAATTATCGAAGATAAAATCGTTGCCACTGCCGCCCCTGATAGTATCATTACCTCTGCCACCGACAATATGCAGAGCCTGAGCGACATCCTCATCAGCGATGATATTATCATTACCTAAACCGCCATCAATGATCAACTTCTTGGCCTCTTCAGCCGTAAAAGTATGCTCCTGACCATCGACACTGACCGTCAAGCCATTGCGATCAGCCCGCGAGATCTCGATAGTATTATTGCCACCTTTAGCCTTCAAAACGGTGTATTCACTGAGATCGACATCCTCATGATCGCCTCTGTCGGCCATAGCGTAGGCCATCTTCTGCACATCACTATCTTCAGCATACTTGCTGGCATCGGTAATAGAGAACTTAGGCTTAGCGGGAGCTTCATCCAGAGAAGCGACCTTAACACTGCCACCCAAACTGGCAATCTTGCTAGCCACCGAAGATATACCAGACTCATCACTCTTAGCCACGGGAGTAGCTTGCTGATTGTTCTGCTGCGCCGCCGCAGTGGAGGATTCAACTTTAGGCTTATCCTCTACCTTAGATTGAAAGATATTCGTAAACTTCTTAATAGCGTTATCTATTACCGATCCCATGAGACAACAACCCTTATCAATATCGTTGGGTATATATACCGCAAAAATTCATTTAGACAATAGGCTAAGGAGAAACTGTCAACATTCCTGATTCACAATCTATAGTGACAAAAAAATCGCGCTCTAAAAGGGTACGTATGAAGGGCCTATTGGCTCTGAGCTCGACCTCTTTAGCGACATAACTGCCTTCAAATTCTGTAAAGTACTTCTGTAATATCTCTTCATTGGTTAAATTGGCTAAATTAGGATCACCTTGAGCGACACTGTACTTTTGCAAACGCTCGTAAGTTTCACTGGGAAATACAAAAGGCTCGTCCTCATGTTCCAACATGTACTGGCGATAAGCTTCGATAGGCTCTAAAGCTATGCCGATCTTGCTGGCGTAGGGCATCCAAACACTGTTATCAATAACTATCTCTGCCTCTTCGCCTGTGGATTGATTTTTGATCTTCAAAAGCGTAAAGACCGCCTCTGTAGACATCTTTCTGTAGCGTTTGCGATGATTCTTATTCACAACCTTAGCCTCCTTAGTCGATGAAATTTGTGGCTTAGAATTATTTGCGTTCTCTTTGGGATCGCTGGCAGAACCTTCTTTACAGCCGCCAAGACAGACAAATCCCAATAGAGTCACAATAAAAAGTTTACGGTAAGCGATCATAAGCCTCTATACTCTCCTGAAAACGAGATTGTAAATCACTCAAAAGGTACAAACCATCAGCATTAGCCTTTAAGCCCTTCAACTTGATGGGAAAACTTAAGGGAGGATTCTCCAAAGAGAGCAACTCACAAGAGCGCAACTGTTGGGTACTTTGATAGACCAAGTTCAAACGCGCATACTCGACACCGTCCTTATTGGCCCACTTCTCAATGACCAACTTAGAACCGATAGGAGTCTTCTTCTCAATCGTCTTGGGCAGTGAATAATCCTCCGCTCTCAAAGCGGCCAATACACTACAGATATTCGAATCGTGACCACAAAGGAAGGTAAACTTTCTCTCTGGTGCAGCTAACTCTTCGCTCATAACCTTCAACAATGGATGAGCCACATTGACGGCCACTAAGGGAGCGGAAAAGAGAACGTCACCATAAACATCCTTGACACGAGCGACCTTCTCCCACTGACGCGCCGACAACTTCTCTCCAAAGGCGGCCTTAACAGGATTAGACTCTTCGTAGTATTGCAAAATAAGAGCGTCACTAGCCGAGTTAGCGAACTTGAGAGAACCCTTCATAGCGGGTTCCTTATTGAGATTGAGAATAATCTCTAGATCGTCACTGCGAAAGTGTTTTAAGCCCTCCTCACGTCCCATCGGTGAATCTTTGAGATCGAGGACCTTTTCCAGAACATCGAAACTGCTTTGCAAGTCTCTGCCTATCCCTTCAAGTCCCCTATTACCTCCAAAATTATTGATCTGTTTGAGTGCCTCTTGACGAAAAGGTTCACCAACATAGGTAAGCTGAGGATTGAATACTGGATCCATAGTGCTAGGGGCGAACTTGTGTTCAACCTTAACATTAGCTACAGGTAACATACCACTAGAAAAATACTGGGCCGTGGCAATCGTGCGCTGCATAGAGTTAGCATAAAAGCGGGTCTCTCCATCTTTAGGTTGCCAATTTTCAGCGATAAACTCTTCATCTTCCAACCACTTGCGGAAGTATTGGCCCATAATCGTCTCTAAGACCCCACCGCGCAGAGATAGTTCACTAGGCTGGGAGGTCCATTTGAACCACTGGTGAGGAGTGATCTTAGACAGAGTAGAGCCATTATTAGACATCGGGGACCTTATGTTGTGGCGGCTCAGGATGACGACCTCTTTAAGCGTGTAATCTTGATGGAATCTATCGTTGGGCCGGGCTTCAACAACCGCAGAAAGGGTTAATACTAGACTAAAGAACAGTAGGATAAAAAATCTATGACGCATGAGCGAGAAGTTGCGAAAAAGTATTTAAAAGTCCTTTTTATACTCAGAAACGCTCTAATTTCTAAATTCACCTCCAGCGCAAGGTTCCAGGATTTTAGATTTCGCTGATATTAGAGGTGAAGATAGTAGATTTTAGATGGCGAGTTGGAAAGCGGGACGAATAACGCCACAGTTACGATTAACGTTGCTGCCGAAGTCGCTGATGTCGCCAAATGTGGCGCACGCGCGCCGCGTAACTACTGATGTCGCCACGCGAACGGAGCCACCACCACGCATTTTCTTTATATACAACATTATCACCATTATACTGCCATGCACCGTTTTTTACTGCATAATCTGTAGGCTTGCAACATCGATCATCTCGATTAGCAAATAAACTTTCAGCTTCGTCTACACTCAGCAAAAAGACATTGTCCTCAGTCGAAAGGCCAGCGTTATTCGCAAGCGCAGTCTTTTTGATTAAAGATTGCTCTTGCTCATTAAACGCCTTCTTATAAAATTCATCGTTCAACCAACGTCTCAAAGTGCAATCAGCCCAAGTTATCGGTTTATACTCTTCGTTATAAGGCTTAGCATCTAGTCCCATCTCGGCAATAACCAACAGACTGTCAGAGTCGCGGCGCAATACTCGCCAGGTTATAGGCTTGATCTCACCATTAGGCCCCTGAGGATAGCGGCCAAAACAGAAACGATCACCGACCTGCTTATCTGCATAGCAGTTAGTTATACGCTTTCCTAGCTTTCGCCTCGCTTTTTCCATTATTTCTCTGGCTGAATTATTTCCGTTAGCTACAGCTTTTTGAGCTTGTTCAAAGGATTCAGTAAAACACTCTCTTTCATAGTAAAACTCTGCCAATTTACACATAGCCTCAGAATGCCCCTGTTCTTCGGCCTTTCCATACAATTCCACTGCCTCCAAGATATTTTTAGTTGTCTCCCCTAAGCCTTCATGATATATACAAGCTAGTAAATATTGAGATTCAGGATTATTGAGATCAGCTCCAATTTTAGCCCATAGAAAACAATTGTGATAATCTTTCTTATTGAAAAAATATCTGGCTATATCACCACAAACTCCGGCTTCTAAAATTCCTCTTTTTTGAGCTAATGAATAGTAATGAACTGCTTCTTCCTGGTTATTCCTCTGCCAAAAAGATTGAGCTAAGGAAAAATAACCTTGACCGTCGAGTTGAGAAAGTACATCTATCAATTTATCATTGTTGAGAATTTGCTCAGTATTAGAATTTTGATTTAAACCTTCTAATTCTTGACGCAACGCTTCACACTCTGATTGAATGACACTCCGCGCAGATTGAATAGCTTCACGCATATCTTCTATACGGGAAACCAAAGAAACAGCCATATATTCTTCATCTTTCAGCCTCTCGTTTAAATAACTCACATACGTTGTGTCTTCTTCCATGGCTACTCCTAAACAAATACGAAATTCAAAAACGAGTAAAATAGGATCTACTCCTGTTCATCACTTTCATCGATTTCATCACATTCTGACATAACATCGTCCCAACTAGTAGGTTCAGATAAAAGAGGCTCCTTTTTGGGAGTATTAGATATGTCTCTGCTTAACAGAGAACTGTGTTTTCCTTTCTTCTTGGCCTTATTGTAGTAATTGCTCTCTTTTTTCTTATCACCAGTATAAAGACAACACATCGCCAAGCGAAGATACTCTTCACCACTCAAATCAGACTTTTTAGCTATGAGTTTCGATATAGTATCCTCGTACCACTTTATGGCCTGACTATAATCCTTGTCTTCGTAACATATATTGGCAAGATTTCTATAACTAAATGCAAAATTTTTATAGAATGGATCGTATTTTTTAGAGACTTCCGTATATAAAGCCTTCGCCTTAGCTTTATCTTTTTTCACGGCTTCTCCATAGAAATAACAATTAGCCAATTCATATTTAGCTCTTTTATCACCACTATCGGCAGCCTCTTTCCACTTGTCTGCAGCCTTCTTTTTATCTGACCAACATCCCCAACCATTCCAATAACAATAAGCTAATCCGACAATACCGTGTACATTGTCCCTTTTTGCCGAACGCTCATACCATTTGAACGCTCGATCATAGTCTATATTAATTTTCTTTCCTCCGTTATTTTCACCGTAGAGACAAAATTCAGCAATGTCGTAACACATCTCTGAGTTACACTTTTTACCATCGTCATAAGCCTCGTTTAAATACTTTTCACCCAGAGAGAGATCTTGTCTTCTGCCTCCGTAACCATACCAAGTATAATAACCTAGACCATACTTACTTTCTTTGGTAACAACTCCCTTAGAGTAAGCAAACTTGTAATTTTCAACGGCTTTTTTAGAATTTTTATCATCACTTTCAGAGAAATAACAATTAGCTAAGCCGATACAGACTAAGGCGGGCCCCTTGTCTATCATAGATTTGCTCCAACCTTTTCTAGCCTTAGCTTTCACATACCATCCAATGGCTTTGTCTTTATGATCTTCGTTATAGTAAAACTGGGCGACCCGATAGGAGTTCTCTGCAGAAATTTTATGGCCTCTCTTTTCAGCTTTCTCGTACCATTCTTTAGCTAAATTCTCATTGCCTTTAGCATAATGATAACAATTTCCCAGACGTTCGGCCCCATCTCCACCAATATTATAATCTCTCTTCTCAGCCTCTGCATACCAATAAGCTACTCTATCTTTATCGTCATTATAGTAATAATACTGACCCAGACGAAAGGCTCCCTCTCCTCCAAATTTATAATTCCTCTCCTCGGCCTTCTCATACCACTTCACAGCTTTATTTTTATCACCGCAATCATAATAATATTTACCTACGCGATAAGCCCCCTCTCCACTGATATTATAACCTTTATTTTCAGCTTCTTCATACCTAGATACAGCAAAAGCAGGATCTTCATGATAAGAAAGACCAGCCAGCCTAAAAGAAGCCTCAGCGTATCCTTCATCTGCAGCCTTCTTGTAACACAACTTGGCTTTATCCTCACAGCCCTCTTTCATATACCTTTCAGCTCTATAAAAAAGTGTTCTAGAATTATTGTAATATTTAACACAAATGATGCTTCCTAAAATTAAAACGACAAGTAAAACTATAACAGTCAAAGTGTAATTATTAGAAACATCAGAAGTATTAGAAACTCTTAAGGTCTTAGCTTTTACCTTAGGTTCACTGGATGATTCTATTACTAATTCTTTCCAACCTAAAGCATAAACAAAAACTTGCAATACAGGCTCAGTAACTTCATCTTTAAAAAGCGCGTAAGCACGCTTGCGAGCCCCCTCATTAGGCTCAACGTCCAATAATTTGCTTCCTATCTTTTTTACCGCAGAGTAGAGCAGTTTGCGCTCCTCTTCATGAGAAACACCTGGCATAAGTTCACATATAACCGCTTTAAATCTAATCTCATGACTCAATATATCCGCCCCCAAAGTGTCAACGCACTTTTTTACTGCATCCTGCATAAATTTGACATCAATTTTATCGCGCATATGAAGTTACTCTTCAAAATAAATTAAACTGAGACTTTAATTTACAACTCTTCACTCATACCCTTCAACAGTGGGCGAGCTGCATCAGGCATCTTTTTTCATCACCCCCAGCGCGAGGTTACAAGATGTTAGATTTCGCTGATATTAGAAGTGAAGATAGTAGATTTTAAATGGCAAATTGTAAGGCAGGACGAATAGTCCCATCGTAAACATGAACATTGTTGCCTCTGTAATAAATGTAGCCATCGTAGTACACGCTCGCCGCGCCACTATCATCGAAGCCGCGAGAACGGAGCCACCACCACACATTTTCTTTATATGCAATTTCATTTCCATTATACTGCCAAGCACCATTTTTTACTGCATACTCTGTGGGCTTGCAACATCTGTCATCATCACTGTCAAATAACTCTTGTGCCTCAGCCATACTTAGCAAAAATATATTGTCTTCAGTCAAAGATCCAGCATTATTCTCAAGCATAGTCTTTTTGATTAAAAATTGCTCTTGCTTGTTAAACGCCTTTTTGTAGAATTCATCGTTTAACCAATGTCTCAAAGTGCAGTCGAACCAAGTTATTGATTTACACTCTTCGTTATAAGGCTTAGCATCTAACCCCATAACAGAAATAACCAACAGACTGTCAGTATCGCGGCGCAATACTCGCCAGGTTATAGGCTTGATCTCACCATTAGGCCCTTGGGGATAGCGACCAAAATCAAAGCATTCGCCAACCTGCTTATCCGCGTAAACAGAACGCAACGAGGATAATGGATCCTGTTTAGAAGGAACTATAACTTTGGCACGTCTCAGTGAACGTAAATGTTCTATTTCGGAATGTAATTGATCTATTTCAGAATGTAATTGCTCTACTCTACTCGCAAGACTACTATTATCATCTATGAGATTCTGTTTTTCAGCCCTAAGAGTAGCTATTTTGCCTTTGAGTTCATCTATTTGGTAATTGCTAATATTTAAACGA
>JAFSXH010000051.1 GCA_017444165.1 bacterium
CTGCCACCGTTGCCAGCGAAGAAGACAGTATGTCCATCTTTCAAACAATTTATCAGCATATCGGCGGCTTGAGATATGGTTGAAGTGTCCTGGATCAATCTCTCTTTGACCGAGATAGATTCTTGTAAAGATTTGACGATGTGATTATTCCAATCCTTAGACATATAAAACTCCCACTTTTATTGGCCCGAAGTATAGCATTTTTTTTTTAGTTTGGCAGGGTAGAATATATTAAATTTTGTGTGATAATGTAATTGAAAAATTTTCTGGAGGATATTTATGAGTATTGAAGCTATTGGCGAGAGCAGAGAAAAGAAAGATAACGTCAGTGTGGCGCAGATGATGATGGAGATGATGCGCTCCAATTATCAGACGCAACCTGTCAACAATGGCATGGCTTCTGTAGCTCAGCAGACTGGAGCTACTCAAAGTTTGCCAGTTGATAGTATCTCTCTTTCTGAAGAGATAAGGCCAGAGGATATGAATCCTCAAGTCAATCAGGCTATCGGAATTAACGCTCCCAATGTGGCCAACATTGTTGCGCCGACTCAATCTATGGCTGGAGGAGCAGAAATAGGAACCGCTTCTGTAGCTCAAGGTGGTATCGGTATGCCTACCGCTGCTCCAGGATTATCTACCGATCAAGTTGTGGCCAACTTAGGGGCAGGTCAGGGCTCTTTTGGTCACGCCCCTGAGATGTTAGGTATGAATTCAAACATGGGCGAGAATGTCCAAAACGCTCAGAATATTCAGAATAAAGGCCTGTGGCAAATGTTGAGCCGCATGTTTGAATAATTTTTTTTGTTACAGTTCTTGCCAGGCTATTTTAGCAATCTTTCCTATAGCTTCAGCCGCTCTGGTCTCTTGATTGCAATTCACGTGTTTGACAAAGACGCTGACAGCTATAGGGGTTCCTTCTTTGCTTATAAGGATGCCGCTGTCGTTGACTATTCCCGTTAGGGTTCCCGTTTTGTGATAGGTCTTTGTTCCTTTAGGTAAGTAGCGGGGAATGCGGCTGTTGTACTTTTGAGCGGCCAACACGGATAGTGTGTATTCTGTCCAATCATCGCTCAAGAGTTCTCTGCGCCACAATTTAGCCAACATTGCAGAAAAGTCGTTAGGTGAGGCTAAATTATCGACAGTCTCTGCACAGTTGCGACATTGGGTGTAGGTATACTTAGCTCCCGATTGATCTTCCAAAGTTTGGAAACTGTTTAAACTTAAGTCGCTGTTGCCTGCGGCTACCTCTTTGGCTAGTTCTCGTTGCTGTTCGTAGCTGAGTCCTTTCCAGACGCGGGCGATATAGTCGGGGTTAGAATCGTGAAGGAGACTACCGCTTCCCAAAGATATGAGCCAGGCCTGGCGGTTGGTCATAAATATGCGATTATTAGTCAGACCTAGGTTAGGCATGTAGCGACTTAAACTATCTGTTCCCATCAAGTTGATGAGCATATCAGTAGCGGTGTTATCCGATATAGTGATCATAAGATTGACTGCTTTATCTAACATCAATTTGCTATTTACTGGAGATTTTTGTAAGATTCCACTTCCTATGCAATAGTCACTTTTGTGAATAGTGAGTTGACTATCGAGGTTATAAGGAAGTTGGCCATTTTGTATCTGCGTACACAGGTTGAGCATGACGGGAATCTTGAAGACGCTAGCCAGAGGGAAGAGTTTGTCACCGTTGTGAGATACAGATGTGTCGGTAGGGATATGCCAGATTGAGTAGCCTATCTGCATATCACCATACTCTTTTACTATGTTATTAGCTTTGTTTTTTACTAGGTTTAGTCTAGATTCTAATGTCTGTTCGGTGACTACTGCAGGGACAGGTTCCAGCTCGGGTGGATTCTGTTGAGCCTGGGTGTATTGTGGTAACAAAAAGGTACTTAAAGCGAGCAATGCATTCAATGTTATTAATTTACAATGTATCATAACTCACCACTTGTTCTATAAATTGGAGTTTTCCCGCTACCTCTTGCTAATTTTCTTATTTTGCTCTATACTTGCGCAGATTGACATTCCATCTAGGTTTGTGTTAGAATCTCGCTTCGCTTAACCTGGATCTTATATATGTTTCCTGATACGGAGAAGATAGGTATCAGGTTAAAATTTTAGGAGGTTACTTCAGTGTACGCCGTGGTAGAAACTGGTGGCAAACAGTACAGAGTTGCTCCAGGACAAAAAGTTCGTGTGGATCGCATGGAAGGTGACAAAGGTTCGGAGGTCACTTTGGATCGCGTCCTCGTGATCGTTGATGACAATCATAACTTAACTGCTGGAAATCCCACCATTGCTGGTGCTTCCATCAATGCCCGTATTTTGGAACAGCACAGAGAGCGCAAGATCGTGGTCTTTAAGTATGCCAAACGTAAACGCCGTCGTGTGAAGACTGGTTCTCGTCGCTACTACACTACCTTGCACATCGGTGAGATTAGGAAATAACTTCTTTGATCCGGGTGAGTCTGCAGTCTGACACCCGTGGTCGGATTAAGGTTTTTTCTTGTCAGGGACATGCGGAATTAACCGTCTGTGAGGAGGATGATGATCTCCTCTGTGCGGGTGTATCTGCGCTGTGTGGTGCTCTAACCATTGGCCTCGTGCAGGTGGTTGGGGCTTCTGTTATTTTAAACGAAGATTACGGGTTGTTCCATCTTGAATTAGAGGAGATGGATGAAGAGAAAGAAAGGCAGTCTCAAGTTCTTCTGCAGACTACAGTTAAGGCTTTAGAGGAGTTAGCCGCTCACAATGTGGGCTTTATAGAAGTGGTCTACGAAGATTGAGACTCTATATTAGGGAGGAGAGCTATGACCGAATTTATAGAGAGAATGAGTTTGGATGATTTAGATTTTGGCGATGAGCGTTACTCTGGGGATTCCGATCCTTTTACCCCTGCCAAACTTTTAGGAGTGGCCGCTTTGGGAGCCGCTGTAGCCCTGTCTGGTTACTACATATACTCATCTTTAGACAGCGAAAAGAAGGCTAGTCTGCGCGATAACGCTATTCACTTCTTCCAAGAGATGATCTCGGATGGTAAAAAAGAATAGATTTTGGCTGATCTTTATCGCCGCTGTAATTGTTATTATTGACGGGATAACTAAGTATTTAGTCGATACTCATATGAGGTTGCATGAGAGTATTGAGCTTCCCGTTAGTTTTGTGCAGTTGACCTACATACGCAACTTCGGAGCCGCTTTTGGTGTATTACAACACCAATCTGTACTGTTCATATGTATAGCCGTCTTCACAGTAGGTCTCATCCTTTATTTCTTTGAGGAGATAAAGGAGAGCGGCAGTCTGGCTTTTACAGTAGCCGCTCTGATGTTAGGTGGAGCCATAGGTAATTTGATCGATCGAGTGCGTTTCGGTTACGTTATCGACTTTATCGATCTCAAGGTGTGGCCC
>JAFSXH010000052.1 GCA_017444165.1 bacterium
ACAAAAGAATAGGCTGTGAACGTTAATTACTAAAGGGCCACATATGTGTAAAACTGGCGGGGGGGTGTAGTGTATCATTATAGATAATTACTTAGAAAATGTCTTAAATAAACCTGCTCAACTTACTGAAAGGACTGTTAAGTAAATAAGAGAAGCGGGGTCGCCACATTTGCCACATGAGAGAGGTTACTCAACAATTACCGATGTCTTATCTAAATAATTGTGTAAAGATGATGGTCGAAAATCGGGCCTCTGACCTTTATATGATTGCAGGTGAACCAATTATTGCACGTATACATGGGTCTTTGCGCCGCCTGAATGAAGAGAAAATTTTGGAAGATGAAGATGTTATAAATGTAGCTAGTTCCATCTTTACTGAAGAACAATTAAAAGCGTTGGATGAAGAAAAAAATGTAGATTTTGCCATAGAGATCGGTTCAGAGGAAGAAGGGGGACCCTGGAGGCTGTGTGGCAATGCTTACGAGCAGAAAAATGGTTTAAATATTGTCTTTCGTCTAATTCCTAATAAGGTTCCCACTTTGGAAGAGTTAAATCTGCCTTCGACGTTGGCTAACTTGACTAAGTATCGCCAGGGATTGATCCTCTGTACTGGTCAGGCTGGCTGTGGTAAGACGGCTACCATTGCTGCTCTTTTGGATATAGTTAATCACACTACGCCTGCACATATAATAACGGTGGAAGATCCTATCGAATACAAATTTACTAGTGATCTAGCTTTAATTAATCAGCGTCAAGTGGGTAGGGATGTGGAAAGTTTCAGTTTGGCTTTAAAAGGGGCTCTGCGTGAAGATCCTGATATTATCTTTGTCGGTGAATTGCGCGATTTGGAGACGATCTCTCTGGCTGTAACTGCCGCTGAAACTGGTCACTTGGTCTTTGCTACACTGCACACCAATTCAGCCGCTAAAGCGGTAGATAGGTTGATCGATTCTTTCCCCATAGAGCAACAGGCCCAGATCCGCATTATGATCTCTGAATCATTGCGTGGCGTTATCGCTCAACAGCTAATTCCTCGAAAGGACGGCAATGGACGAGTAGTGGCGGTAGAGGTCTTGGCTAACAATACTAATGTTTCCAATCTAATTAGAGATGGCAAGACTTACCAAATCGGTATGACTATGCAGACTGGCAAGAAAGAGGGCATGTGCCTCATGGATGATTCTATTATGTCTCTGTTCAAGAAAGGGCTCATTTCCAAAGAAGAGGCAGAAGGTCGTTCTATACATAGAGATGCCTACAGTGATTTATAGCTGCCAATTGATTCAGTTTAGAGGTGTAAAGAGATGTCATTTTATTCAATTTTTACTAAGAAGATCAGTTTTGGTAGCAATATTGCTGAACGCAAAGATCCTTTGCCAGAAGAAGAACCTAAAGTTGATGAGGTTGTTGAAGAGGAGATAAAGGTTGAAGCAGAGATTGAACCAGAGGTTGAACCTGCCCCTGCTCCAGTTCCAGTTGTAAAGTTTGAACCCGTTGTACCTAGCAAGGTGGAGGTTCCTGCGGAATTCGATTGTGATACTCTGTTGAGAATTTTGACAGAAAATGGTGGTTCCGACCTCCATATCTCCGTTGGTGACGTGCCGATCTTCCGTCTAAGTGGTGTCTTGCACCGCAGTACTGCCCCTATTTTAGAACAGGATAAGACTAGGGATATGCTCTATTCGATAATCGATGAAGAGAAGATCGACGAATTTGAGAGATGTGGCAATTTAGATTTTGCTTACGCTATTGAGGGCTTAGCTCGTTTCCGTGGCAATTTCTTCAAACAAAAAAACGGTATGGGGGCCGTCTTCCGTCAGATTCCTGATCGCATTCCTACTATCGATGAGATGAATTTGCCTCAGATTCTCAAGAAGATCGCTATGTTCAAGAGGGGGATCGTGGTGGTGACTGGCCCTACAGGATCGGGTAAATCTACAACTCTGGCGGCTATGATCGATCATATCAACAAGAATAGGCCAGCCCACATTATTACGGTTGAAGATCCTATCGAGTTCTCCCACAAGAACAATAAGTGCATTATCGATCACCGTGAGGTCGGTACTCACGCCACTAGTTTTGCTGGTGCTTTGAAAGCCTGTCTGCGCGAAGATCCTGATGTAGTCTTAGTAGGTGAGATGCGCGATCTCGACACTATTTATAACGCCATTAAAGCGGCTGAGACTGGTGCTCTGGTCTTCGGTACACTGCACACCAATTCGGCGGCTAAGACTATCGACCGCATGATCGATGTCTTCCCTGCCAAACAGCAGAGCAGTATCCGCGCCATGTTGAGTGAGTCTATGCGGGCCGTTATCGCTCAATTGCTCTTGCCTAAAAAATATGGTCAAGGGCGTATAGCTGTCCACGAAGTTTTAATTGCCGAAGCGGGGTTTTCCAATCTGATCCGTGAGGGTAAGACCTCCCAAATTGGCAATTACATGCAGATGGGGCGCAATTCTGGTATGCAGACGATGGATGGCAATCTGCTCAAGCTCTTGCAAGAGGGTGTTATAACTGTAGATACAGCCCGAGAGGTCTGTCACGATCCTAGCAGTTTCCGCAGTTATGGTTACGATCTCAGTCTGTATTAAGGGGGATAAAGTTGGAACAGAGTGTCTCTGAGGGTCTGCTTTATTTTCTGAAATTTCCACTTCTGCTTTTGATCTATACTTTCGTGGGTACAGCTTTATGGATAGTTTATAAAGGGCTTTCAGACAAGAGTTTGGGAGGCAGGGGCAGTAGGAGTAATTCTGGACATAAGACGACTACAATCTCTGATATCTCTAATTCTGGCTATGCTTCTACCGTTGATGATCTCAATGTGACTATAACGGGAGCTAATGGCTCTAGCATAGATCAGGCGGCAGTTGGTACCAACAAGTTGAGTGAGATGCCGACCGTGACTGGTATGGCGATAGTATCGGCGGACGACTTTTATCTAGAAGTTTTGGATAGTCCCAGTTTGACAGTTAGGAGTATCAATGTCGATAAAGAGATAGTCTTGGGACGCTCTAAAGACTGTGATGTGCGTTTGAGTGATAAGTTTGTCTCTAGTCGTCACGCTAAACTGGCTCCCGTCTCCGACGGTCTGCTCTTAAAAGATCTCGGCAGTAGCAACGGTACGTGTTACAATCAAAAATTTATCGATAAGCCAGTGGTAGTCAAAGAGGGGGAAGAGTTTGTTATTGGGGATAATCGTTTTGCTTGTCGGCGGGGTAAAGTATGATTGCTGATAGGAAGAGCGGAGCTCTGTTGATGCTCTTAGATACGCTGATCTTGGCTTACGGTTCATACATTCTCAGTTATCTGGTTCCTGAGGCTGGTGATATTTGGGAACCTGCCAAATACGCTGGTCTGATCGCTCTCTCTGCCTGGATTGTCTGGGGAATTTTGGCTCTATGGAAGAAGAATGCCAACCATCACCTTTTGCCCATAGCTCTATTTATAGTGAGTGTCGGTTGGCTAGAAATTTACCATCTAGGTTTGGCTACAGGTGAGGTTATGCAGGGGCCTAGACAGGCCATTTTTACGTCTATTTCACTGGGTGTCTTTTTATTTATAGCTGTATGCTTGCGTGATTATCATATTTTAGGAGATTATAAATACGTCTGGTTGGTAGTAGGACTCGCTATTCAATTCGTAGTTATGCTCTTTGGGACGACCAAATATGGAGCTACGCTGTGGATCACTTTTGGCAATTATTCCGTGCAGCCTGTGGAGTTTGTCAAAATAATGATCGTTATATTTTTTGCCGCCTTTTTGCGCCAGTTTAGCAGTCAAAACAATAATTGGTTCAAATCTGAAGAAAAACGAGTTCGGCGCAGAGCTTTAATAAGTTTAGGAATAGGTATGGCCGCTGCGGAATTCACTTTAGTTATTCAGCGCGATTTAGGCATGGCTCTTCTCCTCTTTGGCATCTTTATATCTATGTTTTATGTAACTAGCAACAGGAAAGATATTTTAGCGTGTACTTTTTTACTTTCTTCTTTGGGAGCCTATTTTTGTTGGAAGTATTTTGATCACGTTCAAGAGCGAGTGAATAATTGGTTAGATCCTTTTTGTGATTATTATGATAAAGGACATCAGATGTGCCAAGCTATATTTACTCTCGGCAATGCTGGTTTAGATGGAACTGGTCTAGGATTGGGAGGGGCTCATAATATACCCATAGTGATTAATGATTTTACCTTTGTAGCTATAGTTGAAGAGTTTGGCATTTTCGGAGCTAGTGCTTTAATTGTAGCCTTTATTTTATTAGCAGCTCATTACTTTTATGTTGCTTTGAAAGTTAAGGATGAATTTGGCACTATTTTAGTAACAGGTCTAGCTAGCATGTTCGCTTGGCAGAGTATAATAAATATGCTAGGTGTAACTAAGAGTATACCTATGACGGGTATAGCTCTGCCTTTTGTTAGTGCTGGGGGAACCTCTATGGTCTCCTGTTTTGTAATACTATCTTTAATTTGGGTAATAGATGCTTGTGATGGAGGGGTGAGTAGATAAAGTGGAGATTAAAAAGCGAGTCAGGCGTCTAGCTTATATCTTCTTTATCCTGATGATCTTGCCGCTGATCAATATCTCTCGTTATGCCTTTTTTTGTAGTGAACAGGTAGAGCTTTTGCCCAATAATCATTACCATAGTAAAGGTTTGGAGTTACGAGGGCGCATATTAGATCGCAACAATAGAGTTTTGGCTAGTTCTGAAGGTTGCGAGCGAGTCTATCCATTTGGAGAGTGTTTTGAACCTGTATTGGGGTATGCTAATCTTCAGTATGACGAAGATGGTTTAGAAAAAGTTCTCAGTGATCGTCTTCAAGGTTATCCCGTTCCTCGTAATCCGTGGCAAGCCTATTTAATTCTCAATAAGAGAAATCGCAATGGTGATGATATTGTCACCTCCTTGGATGTGGATATACAGCGTGAGGCTTACAATGCTTTGCGTGGTTATCGAGGAGCGGCAGTCGTTCTAGATGTAAATACTGGAGAACTCCTAGCTTTGGCGAGTCGGCCTGCCTACGATCCCAATTACTCCTCTTTAAAAGCTAATTGGGAGTCTCTCAGCAAAGATGATGAGTCCCCACTTTTTAATCGTCCTTTACAAGGAT
>JAFSXH010000053.1 GCA_017444165.1 bacterium
CCATCACGCGTCCAATGCAAGGTTTTTTCTGCTAACTTCCAAGTGCGGTAAGCCAACTCTATGCCGGCCTTCATCAAGCTAGTCTGATCCGTGTTTATCTGCGAATAACTGCCGATACATTGGCGACAACAAGCCGTATCAGCCAGAGTCACCTGACCGACTAAGCGATGTCCTTTAGTGGATAATTCCCGATTGGTCAAGACTGCCGCACAAGCCCCCGAACCTAGAGTTAAACCTGCAAATCGCTTGGCAAACGATGCCAAATCAACGGCATTTTTGCGCAGATCCTCAACTGTCTTTTCCAAGACGAAGCGAGAATTTTCCACATCGACAACAATAGCAGCTTTGATAACGCCACTATCGATCATTTGGCCCATATAGGACATACCATTAATAAAGGCCAGACAGGCATTAGATATATCGTAACTGATAGCCTGAGGATCTAAACCTAAAGCGTGGTGGACCATACAAGCCATTGAAGGTTCAATAAACTCTTTAGAAACAGAAGTGCAAATAACTCCGCCGATATCTTCAGGCTTTAAGCCCGACTCATCGAGAGCTTTTTTCGCTATGCGACAGGCAATATCAACAATATCATCATTTTTATTCCACAGACGACGCTCGTTGACACCCGAGAGGGCACTAACCCAAGAGGCGGGCAAGCCCAAACGTTCAAAAGTTGCCTCTAAACTCTTATAAATGGCCTCTGTTGTAACTATATTGGGAGGCAATTCATAAGCTAAAGATTGCAAAAAAACATTATTGTGTAACATTTTAATTATTTCTCATTGCCTTACGGATTAATTCTGCGCAGGCCTGTAACTTTTCACTGCCAACCTCTTGAGCATTGGCAAAATTTAAATCGGCCTCACTCTGAATGGGAACTACGTGGATGTGAGCGTGAGGAACCTCCAAACCTGCAACCATCAAAGCCACTTTGCGGGCGGGGAAGACTTTCATTAAGACCTTACCTATATTCTGAGCTACTTGAAAACAATGGGCAATCTCTTCACTTTCGAGATCTAACCAATGATCGACCTCGTGACGAGGAACGACTAAAACGTGTCCATCTTTCAAAGGTGCTATGGAGAGAAAGGCTCCACAGACTTCATCTTCATAGACGAAGTGTCCAGTCAATTCATGTTGTAAGATCTTTGTAAAAATCGTAGCCATTTCAACAACCTTTTCTTTCTATTTTTCTAAATCTGGCGTTGCAACCTGGGGCGTTTCTTTTTGACTCTCCTTCTCCTGCTCTTCTTTCTTAGGTTGCTGTTCTTTTTCTTCAGCAACTACTCTTCGACCAGAGATGAGACTGGCTACAGGTCTAGCCCAACCGATCTTGTCTATAACCATTTTACAAGCTACAGTCATAGGCGTAGCCAAGAGCATACCCATAGGCCCCCAAATTACACCAGCTAAAACCAAAGTTAGCAAGATAACTACGGGATCGAGCTCCAAGGAGTCACCGATAACATTGGGCTCTACCAGATGGCCGCTCACTAAGTGGACTATAGTAGGCAAGATCACTACTAAAGCAAAGGTCGTTAAGGTAGATTCTGGTGAAAGGAGCACGAGCGGCAGAGGCAATATTACCGAAACAATAGGGCCGACATTGGGTATAAAGTTGAGAGCAAAAGTCAAAAGTCCTAAAACGTACGCCATCTTCACGTGGAGAAGTGAAAGGATGAGCCAAGTCAAAACACCCACGACCAGAGATATCAATGTCTTGACGAGGACGTAGTATTCGATACTCTTGCGGATCTTGTACATCAACGTCTGTTCACTTTCACTGCCAGAATCTTGGGCAATAAAGTTGCCAAAGAGGAGAAATATCAGGTATATACCGACGATGACAATATTGGAGACCATAGAAAATAGCGCACCAAATACCGCAGTTATAGCATTGCCTACACTGTTGGCCGCCTCTTTACCGATGGTGTTTAAAACGTCTGTGCGCTTAAAATTGATCTTTTGTAACCATTTATTATTGGATATATCATCGACCAATTTAACGATCTTCTCTTCGTAAGATTCAACATTACTAGTCAGATCTACCACAGAATTTGAAACTACTATAGTTAAACCGACGAGGATTAGACCGCCTAATATCAGAGTTAGGATTATAGATAGCACTCTGGGAAGGCGCAGTTTTTTGTTGAGCAGATCGACTATAGGACTGAGTACCAGAGCCAAAAACACTGAGAAGACGAAGGGTAAAAGTACCGCCTTCAACCAATAAGCGGCCGCTGTGCAAGCTAGACCAGTTAAAATTAATAGACAATAGGTCTGAACTCTTTGAGATTCAGCACCGCTCAGTTTTTTCTCTACTTGCTCCATCTTCTTCCTTTTTCTCTTTTTTATATTGAGGATTTAAACTGCGGATCTCATCCATAACTGCATCAGACAATTTAGCGTAATAAATCATCTGCTCACGTCTGCTCGGAGGAAGTTCCTCTAAAAAAATGTCGCTCAAATCCATAGGTTTGCCGATGTAAACTCTGATCGTTTTAAAAATGGTCGGAAATTTCATGCCTACACCCAAAACATCAGCTGTACCCGACATATACACAGGCATAATTATTGGTCGCGCTTCGTGAATTAATTTACCTACGCCAGGCTTGCCGCGTCCCACCTCACCCGTGCGCGAACGTGTCCCTTCAGGGTAGACAATTACAATATTATCTTTTAAAAGTTTGCGCCACTCCTCAACTTGATTCATATCTCCAGTTTTGCGATCCACTGGATAAGCCTTTAAATGGCGAAAAAAGTGGCGCCCCAAGAAGTACATGAGACGATCACGGAAGCGATGAGAGTGAGGATCACCAAAAAAGTTCTTGCGATCAGCCAAATTTATAGGCAGATACTTATGTTGAAAGAAGATCTTAGGCACATAAGCCGCCGCTTCAAAGATAAAATTATCCAAAAGTGAGTTGTGATTTATACAATACAGAACGTTTTCGTGTTCGACGGGAATATTTTGTAAACCGTAAACTTTAGTTCTATTCAAAATTCTAAAGAGTAAAATAGAACTAGCCGCCGCTGTACTGAAGGCCACAGAAAAACCAACGCCATCTACAGTTTTGCGCCAAATCCGCGCCGCCATCCGCAAGATCTTATTAGTCGGCTTCACTTTTTGTTCGGAGGTTTCTTCATTATTTTTATTTTTTTCGGGTTCTTGAGATGATTTTTTCGCAAGTCTGCCCCTGCGAAAAAATCTGCGCAATCGCCACGGCAATTTGCTATTATCCAACATGGTAGAGGCGGTTCAACATAAATAAAAAAAGCCTTGCAAAAAAAATAGCCTGCCCAAAAAGCAAGCTAAACAAACTGGTGCGGAAGAAGAGATTTGAACTCTTACAGATTTTACTCCACAGAATCCTGAGTCCTGCGCGTCTACCGATTCCGCCACTTCCGCACTAATCAGAATGAGCGTATTTTAACTATTTAGGCTTTGTTGTCAAGCTCTCCAACTTCAATTGGGCCTCACCGTGGCCCTGTTTGGCGGCTTTTTCAAACAACTGCTTGGCAACTTTGATATCTTTAGACACACTTATGCCGTAGAGATAACACATGCCTAAGTTGTACTGGCCATCAGCTAATCCTTGCTCTGCTGCTTTCCTAAACCACTGCACAGCAACTACTGGATCTTCACCTGTACCCTTGCCATATAGATAACAGAAACCTAAATTTACTTGAGCCCGAGCGTCACCTTGCTCAGCGGCCTTCCTGTACCAATCGAGAGAGACTGCCAGATCTTCTTCTACACCTTCACCTATGGCATAACAGTAGCCCAAGCTAAATTGGGCATCGGCCAATCCCTGCTCCGCCGCCTTTCTAAACCACTGCACCGCAATCGCTGGATCTTTAGCTACACCTTCACCTTTCATGTAATACGTACC
>JAFSXH010000054.1 GCA_017444165.1 bacterium
CTTGGCGTTGGCTTGGGGTGCTTATAAGCATTCGTTAAATGGCGGTGAAGGTCAAGTTATTGATGGCTTTACACCTGCACAGAGATTTTTCTTGAGTTACGCTAAGATCTGGGCTTTGAATATCAGTCCTGAGATGGAAAAATTGCAGATTAATACAGATCCTCACCCACCAGCAATGTGGCGTGTGAATGGGCCTGTATCTTGTATGCCAGAGTTTTTCAAGGCATTTGATGTAAAAGATGGCGATCCCATGTGTCGTCCTGCTGACAAGAGAAACCATATCTGGTAAATAATGAAAAAAAGAGAGAAAGGTTTATGATCTTTCTCTCTTTTTTGTTGTCAATATTTGTTCTTTCCTCTTCCACGTAAACCCGCAATATTGGCTAGCGATTGGAATTTTTTCTGTGTTTTATTATCGAGACGGATTTTTTGTGATGGTCTAACGTCAGGTTCTATATCTGGTTCTATCTCTTCTACCCATGTCGGCGTAGGATTGTAGTCAAATTCATTACCAGCTATTATTACATTATCTCCAGGTTTAGCACCAGCTTCAGCTAATTTTGCTTCCACTCCCCAAGCATTGAATTTTCTCTGTAATCTATTTACAGATTCATCTTCATTTAAATTAGTCATACGCACAGCTCTTTCGACCCTAAATCCGATCACGTGCCAACCGTCATCTTCTTTGGATATAGTAAAGTTTTCAGGAGCTGGAGTATCTTCTTGAACTATTTTGTATTTGGGTAAGTCTGGAGTATTTTGGACAGTTTCATAAACATCTAGCATGAGCTCATCTAGTCCCTGTCTAGTATAACAAGATACCAAATGCAACTTTATTCCTCTCTTTTTACAAGCTTCTTGTAAGGCTTCGAGTTCTTCCTGTTTGTCTTCTAGTTCTATCTTATTGACAGCAACAACTTCAGGTCTATCTTTGAGAGTATCGTTATATATTTCCAGCTCTTTTCTGATCTTGTCGTACTGTGCTAAAGGTTCATCTTTATCTACTTCGGCGAGACTTAAAAGGTGTAAGAGAACTTTTGTCCTGTCTATGTGACGCAAAAAATCATGACCTAGGCCTGCTCCATTTCCTGCCCCTTCTATCAGTCCAGGAATATCGGCAAAGACCAAGGTACGATAATTCTTTTCCCATACACCTAACACTGGTGATAATGTTGTAAAGGGATAATCTGCTATAGCTGGTGTAGCGTGGGTAACACATGATAGTAATGTTGACTTTCCAACATTGGGAAAACCGATAATTCCTACTTGAGCGACAACGCGAAGCTCTAAGCGTATCCAGCGTTCTTCACCAGGTTCTCCTAATTCATGATCTCGCGGCCCGTGGTTTGTCTTAGTAACGAAATGGGTATTTCCGCGCCCACCTCGGCCACCTTTAGCGACTATAAATTCAGAGCCATTGATCGCCAAATCTGAAATAAGATCTCCCTCATCTGTGTATACTAGGGTTCCAATAGGTACATTTACATAGAGGTTTTTGCCCTTAGCTCCATTTTTATTGTCACTTCTGCCGAAACCGCCAGCTTGTGCTCTGAAATGGGCTTTATGTTTGAATTCTATTAAAGTGTCACAGTTCTCTTTAGCAACCAGTATTACACTGCCTCCGTCCCCGCCATCTCCACCATCTGGGCCGCCCATAGGTACATATTTTTCTCTCATAAATGAACAGCATCCGCGTCCACCTTTTCCGCC
>JAFSXH010000055.1 GCA_017444165.1 bacterium
TATCTTAGCACAGATAATCAATATAAACCAGGGTAAATATTTTTCACATTGCTGAGCGTAAAGTAAAATTGCACCTTTATCTCTAGGGAGGGGAACAAATTAAAAACGCGGAAAATGCGGCCCTTATTTTTACTGAGTTGGGAGAATTTTAATTTTATGGTAAGAGTTCGTTTTGCTCCTAGTCCTACGGGGTATCTTCATGTTGGCGGTTTGCGCACGGCCCTTTACAATTATTTGATGGCTAAACGTCTGGGTGGTCAGTTTATTTTGCGCATTGAAGATACAGATCGCACTCGTTTGGTGGAAGGGGCGGTAGATGCTCTCTTAGATTCTTTGAAGTGGGCGGGAATTACACCCGATGAGGGGGCCGTTGTCGGCGGTGATAAGGGGCCTTATGTGCAGAGTGAGCGGTTGCCTATTTACCATGAGATGGCTCAAAAATTAATTGACGAGGGCCACGCTTATTACTGTTTCTGCACTCCTGAGCGTTTGGAAAATATGCGGGCTGAGTTGAGTGCTAAAGGTGAGAGCACTGCTTATGATCGCCACTGTCGCAACCTTTCTCCTGAAGAGGTTCAGGAGCGTTTAGCAAAGGGTGAACCTCACGTAATCAGGATGAAGATTCCCGACGGTCGCACTATCACTTTTAACGACGTGGTACGCGGTGAGGTCAGTTTTGAATCTTCTCTGATCGATGATCAAGTTTTAATCAAGACTGATGGTTTTCCCACTTACCATTTAGCTGTTGTTGTCGATGATCACCTCATGGGGATAACTCACGTGGTGCGCGGTGAAGAGTGGCTCTCTTCTACGCCTAAACACGTTTTGTTGTATGAATACTTCGGTTGGGAACCGCCTAAATTCGTCCACGTACCTTTGATTATTAATGAGTCTGGCAAAAAGTTATCGAAGCGCGACGGTGATGTTTCAGTAGAATCTTATCGCGAAAAAGGTTATCTGCCCGAAGCTATGCTCAACTTCTTATGTTTATTGGGTTGGAATCCAGGGGATGAGCGCGAGTTCTTTACACTTGAAGATTTAGCCAAAACTTTCAGCATTGAACGCGTACGTAAATCGGGAGCGGTCTTCGATTTTGGCAAATTGCTCTATATTAATGGCTTACATATGCGGGCTAAGTCTAATGAAGAGTTGGCTGATCTGGCTCTGCCTTTCTTTGCTAAGTTGGGAAAAGAGGCTCCTGAGCGCGGCTATTTGGTAAAGGTTATAGAGGTTATGGCTGAGAGGGCTAACCTTTTAACCGATTATGTGACTGAGGCTCCTTATTTCTACGAAGATCCTCAAGAGTATGAGGAAGCCACTATTAAAAAGCGTTGGAAAGCGGCCTCACACGAACTTTTACAAGGCTGGAGTGAAGAACTTGCCAAGTTAGCTGAGTTTACCCCAGAGGCCATTGAGGCTAATTTGCGTGATTATGCCCAGAGTAAAGGTGTAGGTGCGGGACAGTTGATTCATCCTGTGCGTTTGGCTTTGACTGGTGTAGGGAATGGGCCGAGCCTCTTCCATATGATGGAAGTTTTAGGAAAAGAGACCTGCTTGCGGCGCATCAAAAAGGCTTTGGAGGTGTTGGCGTAAGCTACACGTCTTTGTGAGTTTCGTAAGCTGTGCCTGAAGTTTGGCCTTTTGGGTTCTCCTCCAGCTCTTTAACAATTCGTAATGCTTAATTCGTAATGCGTAATTATTTAGAAAGAAATAATTAATTCATTTCAATTATGAATTACGCATTATGAATTACGAATTAAAAAAGCCGGTTCACCGTAAAGGGCCAAATTTCGTCTAGGATTGTTCTTTTTACGTTGTGTTGTAAGCCTGATACGTTTCGTTTGTGTTTGGAAGTTTTGACATTTTTTTGTTGATAGATTTTGGCAAAACATGTAAAATGCAGAAAAGTTAGAGGTGATAGAGTTGTGGCTACTGCAAATATTAATGTTCAGGTTGATGTTGAATTAAAAGAATCTGCGGAAGCTCTCTTTGCAGATTTGGGGCTTAGTATGTCTTCTGCAATTACTATGTTTTTAAAAAGTGCTGTCAATTATGATGGAATTCCCTTTGAATTGAAGCGTCGTTCCTTGAATAGTGAAACGATACTGGCACTTGCAGAAAGCCAAGAGATGGAGAATAATCCCGATAAGTATAAACGTTATAAATCGTTTGATGAAGCGATTGATGAGGTTTTTACCGATGTTTGAGATTGTTCTGTCGAATCAGTTTAGAAGAGATCTTAAATTAGCTAAAAAGCGCGGTTTAAAAATTGAAAAGCTCAAGAAAGTTGTTGATACTCTCGCATCTGGACATAAATTAGATGAAAAGTATCGCGATCATAGGTTGATAGGAGACTATGGCATTAAGGGATTTCGTGAATGCCATATTGAGCCAGACTGGCTTCTCATTTACAGAGTCGATAAGAGCGTTTTAGAGTTGTATCTTTTTCGCACTGGTACGCATTCGGATCTATTTTAGTCTTTAGTTGTACGTTGTAAGCTGTGCCTGCGGAGTTTAGTTCTTTTTGATTCGCTCTCGATCTCACTTCGTTCGATATGTTCGCTCATGCAAAAAGACAAAACTCCTGTCTAGGACTGTGCGTTATACGTTGTAAGTTATGTCTGAAGTTTGCCCTTTTGGGTTCTCCTCCCGCTCTGCGAGAGGTCGGTTCACCGCAAAAGGCCAAACTTCGTCTGGGCTGTACGTTTTTTGCGTTGCGAGTCTGTGTGTTTTTTTTATGTTGAAAGTTTTCCTAGTTGTGTTATAGAAACACGTAAATCTGTTTTTTTAGTGTTCACCATGTATCCACGTGATACACAAATTTTGTGACATCTTCACCAGCCAATGACCCGTCATCTCCACTACCCCATTGCGCAGGTTGATTTTTTAGATGTATATACATGCTCGAATAAGTCCAGTGTTTAAAACAGATTATAGTATATTCCTCATACCTACTTCTTATTCCGTAACTGTAAGCCATTAAGGGTGTTGTAGTTGAGGTTGTCTTGCCACGATAGTCACCTTCTGGACAATATAACCTCGGCATGAATGAGTAATAGTCACAAAATTCATCTTCTCCGTTACTTATTACCAATCTATAAGCATGTAAAGAGCTCGGAGAACCTATGAAGTGTCCTGCTGGATCTTTTTCAGGATAAAATCCGTTGGAAGTTTTGTATGCTTCCATAGCGGCGGCCAATTCCAAGATATTGGCCTTGCATTGTAAATATTTTTGATTGTGATTTATATTGCGTGACTTATAAATAATTACACTGGACAGTATAGCGATGATAGCAATAACGATAAGTATTTCCAATAGAGAAAACGCTAGTAAATTACGATATCGTCTCTCTCTCTTGTAACAAAAATGGTAATCATGTGCTTTTCTCACCTCCTGCGCAGATTTTAACACAAGTAATGTTTTAATGCAAAGTGTCGTTACCTTCTTAGTGTTGTAAGCCTGATACGTTGCGTTTGTGTGGGGCAGTTTTGACCTTTTTGCTGTGCCTCTGGCTCTTCGCTTCGCTACGAGATGTCGGCTCACCAAAAAGTCATAACTGCCATTAAAATTGCGTGTTTCTACAATTTGAGCTGTATCTTCATTCTGGTTTGTGTTTTGTGTTGTAAGTTTTGTACCTTGCGTTTTACGAAGTTATGTGCTACGGATTACAGACTAATAAATTGCTTCGGGATGTTGTGATATGGTTATAAGGGCCTTGGCGTTGGATTTTGATGGGGTGGTTTGGGATACTCAGCGGGAGGGGTATTATCTGTCTTGTCTCGTTTGGCAAAAATTGTGGGGGATCTCTCCTGCCTGTTCTTTGGAAACTTTTCTCTCTGGTCGCTGGTTGGCTCGCAGTGGGGAGGAGTTCTCTTTGATCGTTCTTTTGGGAGAACTATACAGTGATCTGAGCAATTTTTCTTTAGTTGATTTTGATTATCTTTCCCGACGTTTAGATAAGTTTGTAAAGTTATTTGGGCGCACTTTGGCCAATTTAAGATTGCAGATGCATGGAGATAATTTGAAACAATGGCTCGCTTGGCAGAATATATTTCCTGGAGTGCGGGAATTTTTGGCTAAAAATAGCTTGCCAGTGGGGATATGCACTACTAAGGATCGCGCTTCAGTCGATGCCCTTCTGGGTACTGAAGGAATAAAGTTGCCTATCTGGTCTAAGGAAGATAGTTTCGATAAGTGTCGTCAATTGGAACTGTTCTCTCAACATTGGCAGGTAGAGCTTGGGCAAATTCTCTTTGTGGATGATCTTCTCGATAATCTGCTCCATGTGCAAAATACTGGAGTTAAGTTAGCTCTGGCGGGGTGGGGGTATAATAGATTGGATTCTCGTCAACAGGCTCTCAAGTTGGGTATACCAGTCTTATACAGTTGGGATGATTTGCAAACAGAACTCTCACAGACCATTAACGCTCTTTAAACATTTCCGTCTTATAATGATCGAGAAAGATAAAAGAGAGAAAAAGGGGTGAGATCTATGGTACGCAGTGATCGTTTTACATTGAAGACTAGAGAAGCTTTGCAGAGTGCCGTTTCTCTGGCCCAGGAGAATAGTCATCAGAGTTTACAACCTTTGCATTTGCAGTTAGCCTTGCTCAATCAAGATGAGGGCATAGCTGGAGTAATTTTGCAGAAGATCGGGGTCTCTTTAGAACAGGTCAAGAGGGATACCCTTAGAGCTTTAGGTTCTCTGCCTAAAGTGCAGGGGGCGGGGAGTAACGTCTATTTAAGTGACCCTTTGAACGAACTTTTGGATGAGGCTTGGAAAGAAGCAGAGAGATTGAAAGATGAGTATCTCTCAGCTGAACACATTCTTTTGGCCCTCTCTGGCTGTAAAGATAAGGCTGGAGATATTTTGCGTGAGTATGGGGTCACCAAGGATAGGCTCTATCGCGTTCTGGTCGAGGTGCGCGGTACGCAGAGAGTGACGGATGAAAATCCTGAAGCCAAGTACGAAGCCCTCAGCCGTTACGGCAGAGATCTCACCGATCTGGCCCGTCGCGGCAAATTGGATCCCGTTATCGGTCGTGACGAAGAGATTCGCCGCTGTATTCAAGTCCTCTCGCGCCGCACTAAGAATAACCCTGTTTTGATAGGTGAACCTGGTGTTGGTAAGACGGCTATCGTTGAAGGTTTGGCACGCAGGATTGTGGCTGGAGATGTTCCTGAGAGTTTGAAGGGGCGCAAGCTCTTCGCCTTGGATTTGGGAGCTTTGATAGCTGGTGCTAAGTATCGTGGTGAGTTTGAGGATCGCTTCAAGGCTGTTTTGAAAGAGATCACCTCTTCGGATGGACAGATAATCCTCTTTATAGATGAGTTGCATACTCTCGTTGGAGCGGGAGCGGCTGAAGGAGCGGTAGATGCGGCTAATATGCTCAAGCCCGCTTTGGCGCGTGGTGAGTTGCGCACGGTCGGAGCTACCACTTTGGACGAATACCGCAAGTATATCGAAAAGGATGCTGCTTTAGAGAGGCGTTTTCAGCCCGTTTACGTGGGTGAGCCTTCGGTTGAAGATTCTATAGCCATCTTGCGTGGACTTAAGGAGAAGTATGAGGTTCACCACGGTGTGCGCATTACCGACTCTGCTGTAGTGGCGGCAGTCACCCTTTCTAAACGCTACATTGCCGATCGTTTCTTGCCAGATAAAGCGGTCGATCTGATCGATGAGGCGGCTTCAAAGTTGCGCATTGAGATCGATTCTATGCCTCTGGAGATAGATGAGGTAGAGAGGCGCATCATCCAATTGGAGATCGAGCGTCAGGCTATGGCTAAAGAGAAGGATGAGGCCTCGCAGGAGCGTTTAGAGAAGTTAAACGCTGAGTTGGCTGAACTCAAAGAGAAGTCTACCTCTATGAAGGGGCGTTGGAACCTTGAAAAAGAGCAGATCGAAAATATCAGAAAGTTGAAGGGGCAGTTAGAGGAGGCCGTCAACGAGGCTGAACAGGCGGAGAGGCGCGGCGATTTGACTAAGGTTGCCGAGTTGCGCTATGGCACTATGGCTACTTTAAAGAAAGAGATCGAACGTTCTACTGAACATCTCAAAGAGTTGCAGAAGAACGGCAAGTTCCTCAAAGAGCAGGTCGAGGAAGAGGATGTGGCTTCTATCGTGGCTAGATGGACGGGTATTCCCGTGACACGACTCTTGCAAGGCGAGATTGCTAAACTCGTCCACATGGAAGAGCATTTACATGAGCGCGTAGTCGGTCAAGATGAGGCCGTCTCTGCCGTTTCTAAAGCTGTTCGCCGCTCTAGGGCTGGTGTATCCGATCCCAATCGTCCTGTAGGTGTCTTCCTCTTCTTAGGCCCGACTGGTGTAGGTAAAACGGAATTAGCTAGAACTTTGGCCGAATTTCTCTTCGATGATGAGAAGGCTATGGTGCGCTTAGATATGTCCGAATATCAAGAAAAGCATACTGTGGCTAGAATGATCGGAGCTCCTCCAGGATATGTAGGCTACGATGAGGGTGGTCAATTGACTGAAGCTGTCCGCCGCCGTCCGTATTCGGTTGTACTCTTCGATGAGATAGAGAAGGCTCACCCCGATGTCTTTAACGTGCTCTTGCAGGTTATGGATGATGGTCGTCTGACCGATGGACAGGGGCGCACGGTCGATTTCCGCAACACGATCATGGTTATGACCTCTAATGTCGGTTCTCAGTGGCTCTTAGAGCAGGATCTCAGTGCCGAAGAGATCGACAAGCGTATAGACGATACGCTGGCTTCCAACTTCAAGCCCGAATTCCTCAACCGTATCGATGAGATAATCCACTTTCACAGACTCGACAAGTCAGTCTTGACTAAGATCGTCGATATTCAGATGCAGAATTTGGGTACTCGCTTGGCTGACAAACATATCAGCCTCGAATTGACCCCTGAAGCTAAAGAGTTCCTCTGTGAAGTCGGTTGTGATGAGGCGTTCGGAGCCAGACCGCTCAAGAGAGCGATCCAACACTATGTATTAGATGCACTCTCTTCGGAAATTTTGGAAGGTCATATCAAAGAGGATCAACATGTCAAGATTGATGTTGACAAGGAGAAGAAGGCGTTGAAATTCGACTGAGGAGTTCTAGTTGAGGCACAGGGGAGGGGGTATCGTGAATATGGCCCCCTTCGATGAGCCGCTGGTGAGCTTCGTGGAGCTTCTGGTGGTAACACAGATAACAGACGGGTGAATACTCCTCATCTCCTAATTGGACGGTAGGCCCGTCTATAATAGCCTCCTCTTTAGAGTTATGGCGCAGGTTGAAGACGGCTTTGCGGTTGCAATAACGGCAGGTCGTCTTCACTTCTTCTATGGAGTCGGCTAATTCCATCAATCTTCTGGAGCCTTCGAAAAGATGGCCCTGAAAGTCCGTGCGCAAGCCATAAGTTATGATAGGCAGATTGAGAACGCGGGTCATATCGCGCAATTGTTCTATAACGAAAGGGCTCAAAAATTGGCACTCATCAACTAAAACGCAAGAGAGGCCGCGAAAAGAATCTATATCTAAAATGGTATCTTTTTCTACTAAAAGATCGGCTTCATGCTCTAAACCAGCACGCGATCTAATCATATTTTTACCAAAGCGCACATCTAAAGAGGGCTTGATAAGCAAAACTTTTTTGCCCTGTAAAACGTAATTATGACGCACCGCCAGGAGATTGAGGGTCTTAGCACTACCCATAGCTCCATAACGAAAATATAACTTAGCCATTATAAATCTCTTCCTTAAAAAAATGCTAAAGTGGAAACGTGACGTTTTATCTTTCCTTCTGTCCACCTTTAGAGAGAATGCGTAATTGATAATTGTGAGACAAAAATTAAGTAACAACTTGGTGATTCTCATCATCGGCAATTATCACAGCCGTAATGATCTTATAATTTTTATCCTCATAGCTTTTAGCGTAATCGCGCTCTAAAATTTGAGAATTGCCTTCAATTCTTTTTCTTTCTATTTCTGTAGATTGTTTGGCAAATTTAAATTCGAGGACTATTATAAGTTTCGGCAACTGTATCAATAGATCTGAACGTCCCTTATGTGTGTGAAGCTCTCCAAAAACATTTATTCCGGCTCCGCGAAGTAGCATTAAAAATAGGGAACGATACCAATATTCATCGCGTTTAGAAAAATCTTCATAAGGGATTCTCGCTAATGCTGTATTGTAAAGTTCTACAACTTTGAGTATATCTCCACTATTTAAAGCTTTCCATAATTCACTTCCTATAGTTATGTAACGTTCCACTTGATAAACGTTTTCAAGATACATCCGCGTTATCGACTTTAGAACTTCCATATTGGGATAATCTAGAGTGATTTCATCGCCTTCCCATTTTTCTATGGTCAGGTAACCACTTTGGAATAAAAAACTCTCTGGTTTAGATCTTTCTATCTCATAACTGTCGGAAAAATCTGCGGAAACTCCTAAATGACGATACGTTTCAGGATCGGCTATAGAATGGGATCTCATGTAATTTACAATAAAAGTTGGAGAGCCAGAGATATACCAATAATTTGATAATCTAGCTTTTTTGAGGCACTGCATTACAGAGAAAGGATTGTACAACTTCGTCTTCCCATCGAAGGAAAATCCATCATAATATTCTCTTAATTGTTTTAATAATTCACAGTTTTCAATATTCATTTTTAGAGAAGCATCATTGAGCCACTCTGCGAAATTGTCCTCAAGCTCAATTTGAGTATAACCTACTATATCTCCATAACGCTCATCCATCGATATGTCTTCAAGGTTGTTCATGGCTGAAAATACTCCAACCTTGCTAAATTTCGATATACCCGTTATAAATACGAAGCGCAGATATTTATCGCAACTTTTTAGAACGGTGTAAAATGACCTCAAAACTGAACGCATATCTTCAGCTTTGTTTAAATTATTTATGTTATCTAAAATAAATTTGTCGTATTCGTCTATTAAAATTACAACAGTTCCGTATCTTTCACCCAATGTGCGTATCAAATTTTTTAATGCAACTCCGCAAGTTGTAATTTCTTGTATCTCTATGCCGTTCTCTCTGGCTATATTTTTTAATTCACGGATCAATGCTTCATTCAAGCTCAACGAATCTGTAACACCATCTAGACTGCTCATATCGAGCCTAATTACGCGACAAGGTTTTTCTTTTTGTCCTTTTACCCACTCTTCTGCCGAGAGTCCGTAAAATAATTCAGCCTTGCCGCTAAACATTGCCTCTAGGGTTGACAAAGTCAAAGATTTGCCAAAACGGCGAGGACGCGAAAGAAAATATCTGCGTCCATTTTTAATAAGATCAAGCAATCGCGCAGTCTTATCTACATAGAGAAGATTGTCTCTTCTCAGCATTTCAAAATCCTGTATTCCTATTGGCAATTCTTTCATCATTATAATTACAAACCTCTGATCCCTATTCTTAAAATAATCGACCCTCCCCCTATATTGGTGTGGTTTTATTAATTGTTGAAAGAATGTCAAACGCAACTAATAACGAAAGCCCGTTGCATCAAAAATTTTTTTGGGGGTCACCTAAAAAAGATGAATACAAGTTGGAATAAATTTCAAGATCTCTTCTTTCACGATATAGAGACGGGCCTTTCTGTCGATGTCAGCCGTATGGGGTTAGATGATGAGTTTTTCAGCAAAATGGAAAAGCCCATGCAAAAAGCCTTCCAAGATATGAGCGAGCTAGAGCGCGGCTCTATTGCCAATCCCGATGAAAATCGTATGGTCGGCCATTACTGGTTGCGCAACTCTTCTTTAGCTCCTACAGAAGGGTTAAAGAAGGATATAGATGAGGCTTTCAATTCTGTTCTCGACTTTGCCACTAAGGTTCATGATGGTGTCATTAGACCCGAAAGGGGAGAGAGATTTACTAATATTCTCTCCATTGGCATCGGTGGTTCAGCCTTGGGCCCTGAATTTGTAGCCTCGGCCTTGAGTACTCCCGACAATCCTATGAAGATCTACTTCTTCGACAACACCGATCCTGACGGTATGGATCGCGTTTTGGCAGAGATCGGCAATGAGCTGTACCGCACCCTCTGTGTGGTTATCTCTAAATCTGGCGGCACAAAAGAGACGCGCAACGGCATGTTAGAGGCTCAGAATGCCTATGATCGCGAGGGGCTCAACTTTGGCAAACACGCTGTGGCAATAACTGGTGTAAATAGCCAATTGGATAAGTACGCTAAAGCCAATGAGTGGTTAGCTAGATTCCCCATGTGGGACTGGGTCGGTGGACGCACCTCCGAACTCTCAACAGTAGGTTTAGTGCCTGCCGCTTTGCAGGGGTTGGATATAGACGCTCTGATCCAAGGAGCCGCCGCCTGTGATATGCTCACTCGTGAACACATTGTCAAGAAGAATCCTGCCGCTCTCTTAGCGTTAGCTTGGTATAAGGCCACTAACGGCAAGGGTGAAAAGGATATGGTCATCCTCCCTTACTCCGATCGTCTCATGCTCTTCAGCCGTTATCTGCAACAGCTCATTATGGAATCTCTGGGCAAAGAGAAAGATCTCAGCGGTAAGATCGTCAATCAGGGCATCGCCGTTTATGGAAACAAGGGGAGTACGGATCAACACGCTTACGTTCAGCAACTCCGCGATGGTGTCAACAACTTCTTTGTGACTTTTATCGCCGTTTTGAAAGATCGTCAAGCTCCCTCTATGGAAGTTGAAGATGGAGTAACTAGCGGAGATTTCCTCTCTGGTTTCTGGCAGGGTACGCGGCAGGCTTTGAGTGAGAGTGGACGCGCTTCGCTCTTAATTACCATCCCTCAAGTTGATGCTTACACTATTGGATTGTTGATCGCTCTCTATGAGCGTGCTGTAGGCTTCTATGCCTCTTTGGTCAACATCAACGCTTATCACCAGCCTGGAGTGGAAGCTGGCAAGAAGGCCGCAGGCAAGATCTTAGAGCTCCAAGCTAAAGTGGCCGAAGCCCTCAAGGAGAGTGGCAAGTCTATGGATGCTGGAGAGATCGCTCAATATTTGGGCCACAGTGATCCTGAAGCTATCTTCCACATTGCTCGCCATTTGGCCGCCAATACGCGTTTAGGTGTGACTGCCGACAATTTGAGTGCTCAAGCTAAGTTTGTATATAACAAAAAGTTTGATTATTAGTTTATCTTGCAAAGCTATAACTATTGCTGTACAATACCCCGCAAAAGTAAGCAGAACTTCGATTTCGAGGGACTGTGTAGGGGGCTTTTGGACAGCCCCTTGAGAATAAGGGTATCCTGATAGCTAACTCCTTCGGGATATGCTGTTAGGCGTTAGTCCATATACCAAACTTCTCGAGAATCTCCAGCTTCTATAAGCGGGAGAGATTCAATAGTTTGGGTATCTAAAAAAAAGAACCATCCGTTCAATCAAATCGGATGGCCATTTTTTTATAAAAATTATGTTTAGATCTCAACGCCCAACTTAGCGCAAATGTAAGCAACAGCTTGCTCGACGGTGGTGATCTTCTCTTGATCCTCATCGGGAATTTCGATGTTGAAAGCGTTCTCAAACTCCATAACCATCTCGACTAGATCGAGAGAATCAGCTCCCAAGTTACCTGTAAAAGAAGCGGAACCAACTACGCTCTTTGGACTAATACCGAGTTGCTGAACTACTATTTCAACTACTTTGGCTGCAATTTCATCTTTATTCATCTTAGTTAAAGACCTCCAACTAAACTTACATGGCTAAGCCGCCATCGACACATAAAACTTGACCTGTTAAAAAATCTGCCGCCGGGGATGCAAAGAATAAGACGGCATTGGCCACATCCTGAGCTTTACCCATGCGTCCCAAAGGAGTTTGGGCTAACATTGATTGCTTGGCACTCTCAGGTAAATTCTCAGTCATATCAGTGGCAATAAAACCAGGGGCAATAACGTTGACATTGATAGAACGCGCTGCTCCTTCTCTGGCCACAGCTTTTGAAAAACCAATAACTCCAGCTTTAGAAGCACAATAATTGGCCTGACCAGCATTACCCATCAAGCCAACAATAGAAGCGATATTGATTATCTTGCCGTGACGCTGTTTCATCATACTCTTAAACACCGCTCTTGTGCAAAGGAAGACCGACTTTAAGTTGACATCGATAACCTTTTGCCAATCAGAATCTTTCATGCGTATGAGCAGATTGTCGCGAGTAATACCGGCATTATTTACCAGAATATCGATCTGAGAAAATTTCTCTAAAATGCTGGAAAACAAAGGTTCTATCTGCTCTTCGCTACTGAGATCGGCCACAAAAGGAACGCATTCCACACCACAAGCCTCTTCAATCTCTTTGGCTGAAGCCTCAACGGCCTCTTTATTCATATCCACTAGAGCAACCTTAGCACCAGCACGAGCTAACGTAAAAGCTATAGCTTTGCCGATCCCTCTTGCCGAACCAGTCACTACAGCCACAGAACCATCCAAACTAAAATCCACTACAGCCACAGAACCATTCAAACTAAAATCCTGCATAAAACTCTCAACCTTCACTTCTAAAAGCAGAGCTAAAGAAAAAACCCCAACAAACACCAGCAAACGATCATAAGAGGCATACTACCCTCAATAAACGCTCACCAAATCAGTTCTGGGGTTTCATACAGAGACATTAAATCAATTATTTGTTCTCGTTGACATTGATGATCTCTTCACCTTTGTAAGAGCCGCAGTTCTTACAAATGTGATGCATCAACTTGGGTTGCTTGCACTGCTCGCAGGCCACTAAGTTAGGCA
>JAFSXH010000006.1 GCA_017444165.1 bacterium
CTCTCAACTCTCTCAACTCTCTCAACTCTCTCAACTCTCTCAACTCTCTCAACTCTCTAAATTATTCTATCCCCCAATATATAACCTGAATCTTTCCTCCATCTCGCTTAACGACACTGTGTACTTTTACACCACCTGGACTAGAGAGAACCGAAGCCTCTACAGTAAATATTTTGCTTTTAACGCAAAGCTGATCTTGAATTCTAAAGAGAAGATCAGCATCTATACCAGCCACATCGCGCAGATCTTCAACTCTTTTAAAGGCCCCAGAGCGACGTTTATTGTCTATCTCATCCACTATAGTGGTCGTCATAGCTGAATCTAAACATAGCAAAATATCTTTAGGAGCAGTGTTGACATTAATTTTACCTGAAGAATAAATGCTGACAAAATCCTTCCAATCAGCAGCTTCTCTCATTCCTTGAGTTTGAGCTTCAGGAACTTCAAGACCAAAACCACCATCATTATTAGATCCATTTAAAAAAGAATTTTCTGTATTAGTAGCATTGTTATTATCTCCCGAACCACTCTCACCAGAAACACTATTATTATAATTAGCTTCGAGTTCTTTAAAATCAGCTACATTGTGAGGCGTCTTGTAATTAGGTCCCTCTTGCCAAGCGGGCAAAGCAAATAGTTCTTGCAGAGAGTCCATAGGAGAGTTGCGCACGATCATATCAGCATAATCATTTCCTTCAGCTCCACGTGAACGACGTTGTGAATCGCTGTCTACCCAATCGAGAAATTGATCTCTAGCCTCCTCCCCTTTACCTAAACCACCATTTTCAAAGAGACGCACCAGAGCCTCTGACCAAAAAGCACAATTGTTTGTATTCTTCTGCATGACACTCAAAGGGAATTTGCTCTCTTCATCAACCACACTGATAACAACATTTTTACCCTCCCATTCTAAAGAGACAGCTCCCACCGCCCAAACACTATTGACACTGTCCGTGTCACCGTTATCAGCCCGCAAAAGTTCAAAGCCCATCTCCACCGCCGAGCGGGCCATTTGATAATTATTCTCTCGTTCTGCTGTATATTTATAAAACTGTTGAGCTTCTAAACCAACTCCAGCCATTCTAGAAGCAATAACTAGAGCAATAACTATAGCTCCTAACACTGCCATTATTATCATGTAAACCTACCAACGGTTTGAGCTTACAGCTGGAGATACGACAAAGACAATGGGAGGATTGCGCTTAGAGCTAAGGGTGACCCTCACCCATTTAGCAATACCCTCTTTCATCCATTCTTGTTGCCATATTTCTCCATCTTCCGAATATTCCGCCTTAAAATTAATAATATCAGTGCTAGCTACCATCCAGGGAGCCTCTTTTATATCAGTCTCTTCATGTAAGCCTATAGGATCAGCCCAAGTAAATTGACGATATACTAAAAATCCACTCTCGCTATTATCAAATTCTAAGGTATTGTCAATAAAATCTTTACCATTCACTGGCTCCATAGCATTCATTGAACCAGGTATTACATTTTTAATAGCATAACCTACTTCGGCAACTCCAACTTTACCGCGATTTTTGGGGAAATATGCCGTCTTAAATAGTAAAATACTCCCATCAGCCGTAGAGTTTTTCTTGCCGTAAATATACCTGTTGCGCAAAGTGGCGGGATGTATATTAGTAGAAGGAGGTTCAGTAGTAGATGCTCCCTCAGGAACACGAGCGTAGAGAGAGCGCAATTGCCAACGGATATTTTCGGCGATCTTCATCGCGGCTTTTTGACGCTTAAACCCATCCTCCGTGCGACGCACGGACGTATTCATTTGCACAGATACGTAACACAGGATAGAGTAAAGCAAAGACGATAACCCTACAACGATCATCATCTCCAAAAGGGTAAAACCACGTCCGATCCTCAATAGCATCATTCACCAGAATCTTCTGAAGTAACAACACGCAACCTGTAAGCAGTGACACTAGCCCCCTGTCCAGGCTCATCCTCAGCCACGCTACAAGTGACACTATATATACGCGGATCGGAGGGAACACTGCTAGCTTCCATTTTAAAAGTAGTTCCACTAAAAACTTCAGTGAGACTGCCCGACCTTCGTTCAGCCATACACTTTTCTAAAGCTCCCGAAGCGATCAACATATTGCGATAGCGCGGCCCCATCCTCGCCACAAATTGGATATTTTTACAAAAGCCGCTCATAATACCCCCAAAGACGAGAGAGGCCAGCGAAAGGGAGACCAACACCTCTAAAAGGGAAAATCCCCAGTTCTTATTTCTCCTTAATCGCATAACGACCAACTTCTCTAGACTTATCGCGCTTGAGTGCCGCCTCCCAAACAACATCCTGACCAGTGAGATCTAACTTATAATACCCCATCAAATACTGCCAACTAGTCCCACTGCGCACTCGCCTGGCAACCTCTTCCACTTCAACATAAGCCATACGCGCCACTGCCAAAGCTAAAGCCTGATCAACGAAACTCAAACCAAAATCATTGAGTATCTCACGCTCACTCTCAGTCTCTTTGTAATAGAGACTCATCAACCAACCCATAGCTTGTAATTCAGCCCCATCAATATTGGACAATTCCAGTCTTTTGGGCAGGGATTCTGGATAATATGAACGCTTCAAGGTAGAGAAAGTTGCGTAGTTATCCCCTTTAGTACAAACTCCATAAATTGCCGCCAAAGGTCCTTCAGAAAATATCTTAGTATCGACACTAAAAATGGCCGCAACGTCAGCCCACTCTACAACCTCACCAGTACGAATACTCAAAAAAGTATCAATAGGAAAAGGTTTATACTTAGAAAGGACTCCAGCTATAACCCAATCTGCAACCTTAAGAGAACGTCCTGCAGGCAGATTCAAAGTTTCCTCATCAAGATCATTGACATTTTCTAAAGCACGACGAATATTGGCTACATCATTTTTGGATAATCTAAAACGATGTATTGATACCGGATCGGGAACAGTAGGAGAGAACGAAGGCAAACGCATACGCTCACTTAAACCAGAATGAACATCAGGCAAAAAGTGTACATACTCTAAAGAATTGTTGCCATTTTGACTATTAAACACCTGGTGAACAATAGAAGGTAGACCATCCAGATCTACCTCAACCTTCTGCGCTACGTCATCCCAGCGATTGGAACGGCGCAACTCCAAAACTTCATTCAGCGAAGCTCCACCATTCATCAGAGAGAGCGCGGCTACGACATCACCATAAGTATAACCGGCTATCAGCAATTCCTCAGTGACACGCGGCGGAATATCATAAGCCTTAGCAAACCACAGAGAAGCTAGACGCACATCGGCGACCGCCTGTTCTGATTCATCAGCGGGAATAACCTTCTTGCGATCCCGCTTATCCTTATCTTGCTTGTCAACAACGTGAATCTTAACCTTGTTATCCTTACGGGGACCAGAATAATCACCCTCACCTGCAAGAACCAACGGAGAAACAGTACATAACGTTAGTAAACAAACACCTAAAACAACTTTATCAAACTTACCCATACGGTCCCTCACTTTTGCCCTTTACAAGTCCGCTCCTTCATTATTTAAGAAACAAGCAATCTACTGCAGATCGTAGACAAGTGTCTTAATCTCTCCATTGCGCTTATATTCTATATTTACAAATGGCATTTCACTTACCGAAAGCATAGAGTTGTACAATTCTTCACTGCTCAAAATGCTCTTATTATTGATCCTAGTAATTACATCACCATCTTTTAGCCCTAACCGACTCATAATGTTATCACTTTTAAGAAATTGCACCTTAACTCCTAAGCCGCTCTCATCGGGTTGAGCCTTAAATTCAGCGATAATAGCTGCACCTTTTTCAAGATATTCGGCCAATTCTTTACGTGTGGGGTACATAGGCGTTGGTGTAGCTTCAGGAGTTGAATACTCTGCACGATCATGGTTGTGATCACTAAAATCTCTAATATCTACGCGACTCGGTTCTGGTGGTTCAGAACTAAAATTTTTATTTCCAGTCCCACCACTATTAATCTTGGCTAAAGAACTAGGTTTACTGGGCAGAGGTACAGATTCGGGATTGGGCAGAACAGGATGAGCATCGGAGCGTACAGCGTTTTGGGAATTATCACTTTGAGTACTCTGGAGAGCTATTCTAAAGGTTTGACCGCCCTTAGATAATTCTACCCTGTCAGAATAGACCTTATCGATCTTGTAAGTGCCAATGCTCTCACCTTCAGTCAAAGTGTGAGATTTACCCTGGTACTCCAATACAGCAATGCCCTTTCCATCTCCCATCAGAACACCTTGTAAAGTGATCCCAGATACACCGTTGATGGCCTCTCCCTCTTGCCATTCTGATCTTCCATTGTTACCAGTTAGATCAGAGTCTTCGAAAAATTCCTCTTCGCTCTCTGCCTCTTCTTGAGTTGTAACAAACTCTTCCTCGCCATCTCCATCGTAAACTTCGCCATCATCCTCACCACTCACTCCTTCTTTTTCCTTCCTATTGCCCTGACTCAAGACATAATTAGCCCTGCGTTTAGCACGTTCTGGACTGAAAAAATCGCGTTCTTCTTCTGTTAGACGAGATTTGACCTGTATAGGTTCTGGTTCAACAGTACTCCCATAGTCAACTACAGTATTGAGAAGATCGGAAGCAACAAAGACACCACCAGTTATCAAAGCTGATAGCAAGGCAATCCATAAAGGCGAAGTTCGTTTTTCTTCATAATTTTCATCTTCAATTCGCATTGCAGTCAACTCAATCTAAATTTTTAACCAAACGTAAGATATTACACCCATCTTTGTAACGATAACTCATACCATCTGTCAACGATTTTACTAAATGAATACCCAGACCACCACTGACACGCTCACTAAAATTGAGATCTACATCAGGAGAAGGTGTAGCTGTAGGATCATAAGGGCGTCCACCATCAATAAAGTGCAAATAGAGTTTTTGAGGTAACTTTTGTACCTCCGCTCTCACCGTAATCATCTCTTCTTTGGCCAAACCAGAATAAGAGACAATGTTAGTAAAAACATCATCAACTACAATATCTACAACTTCTTTAAGTTTATTCAATTCTTCTTCGCTAAGATTGGCCTCACTGATAATTTCATTGACAAAATCTATGACCTTATCCAATTGATCATTTTGAGCCTTAATTTGCAAGAAACGTCTGTCCTCCCGCTGACCTAAATATTCGAAGGCCAACATTGTCACATCATCAACAGGATCTTCGTCTCCACTAAACTTGATCAGCTCGTCTTGAACGAGATTGACTAAAGAAGAGACATCGTAGTCATCACACTCGGGACGATTGAGAATTATCTGCAAACTACCCACACCGAACATCTCTTTTTTATCGTTGTAAGTCTCTGTCACTCCGTCAGTATACAAAAAGACGCGATCACCAGGATTTAAAATCCAACTTTCACTAGTGTAATTGAGATTATCGATACCTCCCAAAACAAAGCAAGTATCGATCTTCTCTTCGTGCCAAATTTCCCCACAGCGACGTAAGAGTGGACGACAATGGCCAGCGTTGACAAAGCGAAATTCACCCGTTTTTACATTCATAGTAGCCACAAAAGCCGTAACGAACATTGCTGTACCGTTATTTTCACAGAGAGAAAAATTGACACTCTCCATGCTATGTTCCAGACTCTCTCCCGCTAAAATAGCATCCCTTATAGCCGTCTTAACATTCATCATTACCAGAGCAGCAGGAATACCGTGCTCAGAGACATCAGCGATCATTATTCCGTAAAGTTCATCGTTAATGCGGAAATAATCATAAAAATCGCCACCGACTTCTTGGGCAGGTTCGGTCATAGCAAACAAATTTAAAGATCGCAACTCTGGATAAGTGGGAAAATATTTGGGCAAGCAAGAGAGTTGAATTTTGCGAGCTAACTCCATCTGTTCAACATCATAAGCCCTCTGACACTCCATGAAATGCTTGAGAGCATCTACGGTGGAGTTTATACCTTGACTCAGAGCACTCAATTCTGGATAACTGTTCTCTTTGACTTTAACGTTGAGATCACCAGTTTCGATCTTAGCCAAAGAATCATTAATGCGCTCCAACCCATCCAACATAATAACTTTAACTAGACGCGAAGTTGAAATGAAGATGGCCACAAAAAGGATCAAATAACTGAAGATCATCGATCCCAAAACAGCGCGACGAGTAGCGTAAACCTCCTTTACTTCCATGTAACAGACTAAGAAATACTCTTCCTGAGCAGAGCCCTGGGCAAAAGCGAACACACTGCAATAAACTTTTTTACCATCTCGATCTGCTAATTGAAAAACATCTTTTAATCCTTCAAGATCAACCACATTCTTATAAACTTTACCTGCAGATAAGCCAATTAAAGAACCTTTAAGGCTATTCTTTATAACTCCATCTGAAACTATATCTATTCCGCCAGTCTCTCCAATAGACATACTGCCAGAAATAGACTCATCTCCTACTACATCAAAAGTTCTCTTCAAACTAGTATCATCAAAAGCTAAACGCACCATAAGTCCAGGGTGTTTCTTTAGAGCTTTATAAAAGAGCAACAACTCCTTGCCTTCGCGATCAACAACATTATCAACTAAACGATAGCCACGCAAACTATTGACATAATTAGTAAATTCAGATTTAGGATCATTAGGAGCTCGTTTTTCAATATTAATATTCTGACCATTTAAAATAGGATCAGAACTCAAAACAACTACAGCCCGATTAGAATCGACAATATCGATGCGCTCTACCCCTAAAGCTCCGCAGAGACGTCCAAAAACTTTATTATCGCGTGTTATAACACTAGGAAAGCTGTCAATAACCTCAGAGACCGTATCCAAAGAAGAGAGAAAACTGTGTAAGATATTAGAACGGGTCTCGTAAGCACTGCGATCACTGACAACCAACGTCCTGGCCACATCTCGATAAGCCTCTTTGAACATATTGTAAGTGTGATCGCGACAATTGCGCTCCACCACTTCCAACGAAAAGAGGGAGATCAATAGGGCAAAGACAGATACTACGATTAATAATTTTTTGCGAAAAGCCTCACGCATAAAATGTTAATGAACTTGCAAAATTTTAGAAAAACCAGAAATTTCAAAAATTTCCTTGACTACATCATTAGCGTTGCAAACATCTACAACTACTCCACTGCCTAAACTCTTCTTAGCCATGAGCAAAACGCGCAGACCAGCACTAGAGATATAATCGACATCAGTAAAATCGAAAGTCAACTTTTTACAATTAGGTAAGACCTCTCTCACTGCCGCTTCCACCTCTGAAGCAGTATTGTTACCAAAACGACCGCGCAAAACTAAGATCACACCTTCAGAGTCAAACTTTTTTTCAATATTCAATTCGATCAACCGCCTTTTCTTTTTTTGAACGAAGCATTTTAAATCAAAACGCCCGTTGAAGCTAATTTTAGATTAGTAAACGCGAATTAGCAATTATCAAAAATAAATAAAATTGTCAAGATGTTCATAATTATTTTATCACCTGCAGATGTTAATAAGTATAATACAATCCTCAATTGGAGATTTAAGGGCTATGCATTAATGGGGGGAGAGAAGTATGATTCGGTTGAGCATTTTCTTCAGATTTTCTTTCGCAGAAGAGAGTCTTAGTTGGGGATAGTTGTATGAATGATATAAACGGAGCGAATAGTTTTAGCCCTTGCGGTTGTAATAACCGTTATGGCTTGAATAATGGCCAGATTCTGTTTAAATCTAACAATATTCCTACCGATAATCAAGAATCAGAGTCAGTAGACAAGGTTAATATAGGCGATACGTTTGAACTCAATTCTCAAGAGTCGGTAGAGTTTGATCGCTCCGCTTCAAGTGTAGATTTTGGAAATAAAGATACTTTAGAGAAGAGCGTCCCTTCGTTGAATTTAAAACAAAGCTCGTTTGCAAGTTTTTCGTTAATAAATTCGGAAAAGGGAGTATCCTTTTCTGACACTGGTACTATCGCCATTATGGATGATTATAATATCTCGGGTGATTTTGTCAGTGCGAATATAGATGGGAATTCGGTTCCAGACAGCATAATTAGCGAGGGTGTGTTTTATAACAATTTTAACTCTGCGGTAAATGGCTTGTACGATATTAACGGCCATAAGTTAGCTTAGGTTTCACCTCTATATTCTTTTTTCGACCGCCATAATTATTGGCGGTATTTTTTTTGCTTTTTCAAACAATTTGATTAAAATTAGTGGCATGGATAGAGAAGAAATTATTAATTTGATCAAAGCTCAAACTGATATTCGCACAGGCTTGGGTTTTGATGTGCATGAGTTTGTTGAAGGCAGACCTCTGATACTGGGTGGAGTTCACATTCCACACGTTAAAGGATTGTTAGGCCACTCCGATGCCGATGTTTTAGTTCACGCCATTATGGATGCACTCTTGGGAGCTTCTAAACTGGCAGACATAGGAGTCCATTTCCCAGACACCGATCCCCAATGGAAAGGGGCCAATTCCCTAAAATTAGCGGAAAGAGTAGCTCAGTTGGTACGTCAAAAAGGTTTTGAGATCATAAACATTGACTCTCTGATTATCGCTCAAAAGCCCAAAATGTCTCCCCATTTTGCACAGATGTCCCAAAACATCGCCCAGGCTCTGGGCATAGATCCTGAAAAAGTCAGCGTCAAGGCCACAACGACAGAGAAGCTAGGTTTTTGCGGACGTGAAGAGGGAATCGCTTCTGTGGCTAACGTACTTTTGCGCAAAATACTTTAAAGTTGAGGTCAGATATGGCAATAGATAAAAATAAACTCATGGAAGCTCTGAGCGAAACAGATGCCGAGACTCAATGGTTTGCCGATTTAAAATTGCAAACTTTACGCAAAGTGTGTTTGCGTGATCCTCAGACTATCGAAAACTTTAAGCGCGATTTTGCCAAAGATCCTCAGCGTTTTCTCAAAATACCCAAACGCTCTAGCCAAGAGCGATATCAAGAATTGCAAAATTTTATTGGACTCATTGCCGACAAAAATTTACAAAAGAGATTGACTGAAGCCTTAGCTAGCCACGCTCCCCACCGCGAATTCAGATTAGCTATGGAGAGAAAGGTCAAAGAACAGAGACAGTTTGCCGCTTACGAGAGGGAGTGTGCTCAAAAACGTTTAGCTAATTTCCTCAAATTAAATCATTTGGAAGTAATCTAAGGAGTAAAATAAATTTTATGAATATAACTTACTTTGGTCATTCAGCTTTTGCTTTAACTACTGGTGGACAGAGCGTTTTGATCGATCCATTCATCTCTGGCAGTTTACATATGCGCGGCAAAAGTATCCCTCAAGAACTACACTTTGCCAATATTATTCTGACCCACGGTCACGGCGATCATGTGGGTGATACAGAAAGTTTAGCCAAAGCCCACAAAGCCGAAATTATAGCCGTACCTGAGTTAGCAGGAATTATGGCTCAGAAAGGACTCAAAGCCACTGGCTGTGCTTTAGGAGGCAAGATCAAGTTCCCCTGGGGCTGGATGCGTTTTGTACAAGCAGTGCATACATCTTCTTATGGCGATAGATATGCGGGAATTGCCGTAGGCGTTTTAGTCAACATGGATGGAGTTACGGTTTATCATGCTGGTGACACGGCCGTATTCGGCGATATGTCATTAATTGGCAAGATGTACAAACCAGATGTTATGCTCTTGCCTATCGGCGGACATTTTACTATGGATATGGAAGAAGCCCTCGAAGCTGTCAAGTTAGTTAAACCTAGATTGGCGATTCCTATGCACTATAACACCTTCCCCGTAATCCAAGCTGACCCGAACGAATTTGCACAAATAGTTGCTAGTGATCCTGATACAAAGGACATAACCAAAGTTAAGGTCATGCAAGTACTGGAAAATATCGGCCTGTAATATTCTATATAGCAGTTTTGGCTTTTTTGGGAACCGACTTCTCGAAACGCAACAAAGTGAAGCTAAAAGCGGGATGATCAACAAAAAAGTCAGAACTGCCAAACACAACGCATTAATTTTATAACATGAATTACAAACGTTTAGCTCTTATTTCAGTTATCGGAATCGCTCTAAGTAACTTCTTTTGTACCGCTCCCATTGAAGCGAACCCATTGACTCAATTTTTAAATGATAAAAAAGAGTCTTCTCAATCTTTTAGAGGACAGTTTTACTCCCCTTACGGACTAAATAAACTTTTTAAGGTTCACCACTCTGTGAATGATGCCAGATTGCGTTTAGTTTTAACGACTTCTGAAGAGCCAATCTTTCAGATCACTTCTGACAACTTTGGAGAGAGTGTGTCAATTGAATTGATAAACTTTCAAGTTGATAAAAAATTGAGCTACCCGATCAAGAGTAGCGATATTAAGAGTTGTCTTTGGAGTGACAATGAGGCGGATCGTTATACTTGCACTTTGAATTTTACTCACAAGATCGACACAGAAAAGATACACACTTTCACTTTGACAAATCCTCAACGTTTGGTGATCGATGTCGATCTTAGCTATCTGCCTACACAAACTTACCAATTGAGTCCAGGGATCACTTGGAGTCAGACTAATTTGCATGATCCTAATTTTAGACACTTGCTCTGGAATCAATTGACCTTTAACCGCAACGATCCCAATGTTTATTTAGATTTGGCTCTAGCCCATGATAATCCCAAATCTTTGGCTCCAGTAAGTACCATCGTCTCTGAACATAAAGCCATAGCTGGTGTCAATGGTGGTTTTTTCAATATGGGCAAAGGCGGCATTCTAGGTGTAGCTATAAAAGATGGTTGCGTAATATCTCCGCATGTAGGCCGCCGTCCTGCTCGCAGTGTGTTGGCAATAACTAAAGATAATCAGCTTTCCGTGGAGAGAATGAAAGTTATAAACAATCAACCTTTACGCCTCAATGGTCAAGCCTTCCCTCCTCTGCGCCTGGCTATTGGAGCGGGACCTACACTTTTGCAAAATGGCAAAGTACACATAACCGACACAGAGGAGGAGTTAGGTCCCAAAGGCAACGACATAACCAGAGCCTGCGGCAGAACAGTGGCAGCTTTTAACGAAAATACCTTCATGTTAGCCACAGTTTCAGGTGATCGCGACAGCCACAGTCAGGGTTGGAAATTACCAACTATGGCCAGCTTTTTGCTAAAGAAGGGCATGACTGAAGCCTTAAATCTCGATGGCGGCGGTTCAGTCGATATGTCTATTGACAGTCACATCGTAGCCAATGGCCCTCAAGCGGGTACATACGAAAGACCTGTAGCCAACGCTCTGATCCTAACAGACAAACGCGGAGCGAACTACCCCAGTCAACTAAATTTAAAACTACCTTCAGCAATGCCAGCCGATGGTCAACGCGAAGAGTTAGCCACTTTAGAAGTGAAGAGTCCCAGCGGTCAACCAGTAGTTGACGGTACTGTTATTTACCTACAGGGCAGAGGGGTAAAAGTTCCCTACAGCGTGACGACCAAAAACAATAAAGCTTCTTTCCCCATAACATCTCTGCGCAATCCTGGCCAAGCCCAAGTGACAGCCTACACACCGTTTTCTCAAGGAAGCAGTACCCTCACCTTAGAGAGCGGAGAAGCTGGAGCTATCTTAGCCCGTATTAACAATTACACAGTGTTAAACACCGAAAAAAATACATTAAAAAACAAGTTAAAAGAAGAATTAAATGTCTATCCCCAGTTAGTCAACATATTAGAAGCGGTAACTGAACCAGATACAGAAGTCATAGAAGACGATCCTGAGCCAGTAACGTGCAAGCTAGATCTAGATCTCTTCCTGCGCGATAAACGCGGTGGGGCTATTGCTCAAACAACTGTAGAAGTTCTCGATGATTCCCAAAAGGTCATAGCCACAGGAGTGAGCGATCTCAGAGGTAAGGTTTCTTTTAAGCTGACAATTCCCCAAACTTGCCAAAGCCTGCGCTTCAAAGCCCGCTATTTCAAAACACTCCAACTAAACCTCATCCCCACCCTCACTTTCACAACACTTAATTAATTAGCAATTAGAAATTAATTAATTCTTTTCAAAATAATTGCACATTACTAATTGTTAATTGTTAATTGAAACTGCCCAACACAAACGCAACATATCAGACTTACAACAAAACTTACAGCCTGAATAAACTTAAACCAGAACTGTACGATCTGTCGTAGAGGAGACAGTCAGTTTTTTCGGTTTAGCCACTGCAAGCAAAGCGAGCAACCTTGACGAAAAAAGCTGACGCTCCAGAAACCAACCAAACGAAATACAACAAGAATGAAGACCTGGCCAAAACTGCAGAAACATTGACATTGAAAAGCAGTTTCGACTTTTTGGTGAGCCGACATCTCGGAGCGCAACGAAGTGAAGCGAAGAGCGGAGGCTCAACAAAAATGTCTAAACTGCCCAACACAAACACAACATATCAGGCTTACAACATAATAACAATCATAGACAAAGTTTGTCCTTTTGAGGTGACCCCAAAAGGACATAACTTCAGCCACTGCGCACGGAGATTACAAACGTAAAAACGTCTCCCCTTAGTAATCCATAAGCTCCTCGTTAGTTATCTCTAAATCGGTCAAACAGTTCACCAAATGCGCAGGCAGAGCGTTAGTGAAGTCGATAACTTCCTCCTCACGCGCCTTCAAGCCCTCACGCGGATCGAGAAAATCGCTGCTGTCATAGCGTTTTAAGCGCAACTCCTGCCCACAGCGGAAGATGTAAGAGGCCAGTTCCCTTTCAAAATTGAGAATAATCTGCATATCTTCAGACTCTTCCTCAAGGTGCAATTCCTCTTCGTTCATCTTAGCAATCTTCTCTAAACCATCTTTAGCGATGGCAATCATCTCTGGATCATCGGGAACTTCGAGCATCCATAATTCGGCCTCTTGTTCCTGCATGAGTTTAGCTCCCTCGCGTTTGGCTTCTACAACTTTTTCCGTCAAAACTTGACAGACATCGGGCTGATCTAGCTTAGTGCGGTTGAAACGCAAGAAACTCAATAACTCCTGACGCAATTTACTGACGAACTGATCGCGCACCGCATCGTGTTTATCTATAAGCTCTTGGCGCAGACCCTTCTCCCACTTTTCGCGCAGAATCTTTAATTCTGGTGATTCACAGCCTTCAATTAATTCTGGTTGTCCATCTTCATTTAGAACCAGCTCAGAAGCTCCACTGGGCAAGACTCTGCTCTTCAAACAATGAGTGGAATAGAAGAGATCTTTCAAAATTCCCAAACGTTTACTGAGATCGTTTCTAAACTCACGGCGGCGACTGTAAAAATCAGACTGCATCTGCGTAACCGCCTCATTACTCTCTTCAGGCACATAAAACTGATCCAGAGCCTCAGCTAACTCTTCCTTTTCGCTGTCATCCTCAAAATCGTTACCCGTGTAACCGCGACTAGCTAAAAGTTGGTTTAAAGCGTCGCGCAGAGAGATCAAATTCTGTTGCTGGATCAAACAGACGTCACGCCTGCGCTTAACATCACTAGCCAGATTAATGAGAGAACCGATTCCTAAAGATTTCCAAAACATATCCACAAACTCCGCTCTAAAAAATAGACGACCGAAAAGTCCTCTCCTCGGCCGTCGGATTACTCACAGCTTAACCTTATTTAGGGAAGTAAACGTAATACTCATCACCAAAGCTGTAAGGATAGATATTTTGCAAGTGGTCAGAGGTCTCTCGACCATCGGACTGAGCCACATAGATATGACCGTGATAACCACCATTTGCACCACTGCCCTGACCGTAAACGACTATCGTACCAACGGGCAGATCATAAAGCTGATCCTTAGAAATGTCGTTGTAAGTGAACTTAGTAAACATATCGGAATATTTACTGTCAAGTTCATCAACCGCACAGAAAGCACTCGGACCGTTAATATCTACACCCATCTGTGAGAGAGCGTTGATAACACCACGATAACACCAACCAGTAGTATTATTGTTGAGAGCGTACTGCATAGACTTCTCAGCCAACTGCAAGCCGAACTCAGTACTGCCACTCATGCACTGCTCCAGAGTCCTCGTAGAAGCGGCAGCTATGGCGGCTTCAGACATAGTAGCACCCAACATCCTGGCCTCTAAGCTGACATCGGGTTTCTGTATGGAGTTGCCCTTCTCAATATCGAGCAAGCCCTGCCAACCTTCAGCATCGGCTACTAAGTTGTCAGCTGAACCCAAAGCGTTGCGTCCATAAGCCGTACCGTTGATCTCTTTGTACTTATCAGAGAAACTATCTACTTCTCTCTGAGCCACATCTAAAACAGAATTCTTGTAAAGATCGGCGGCATTGCCATTTTCCAAAGCCTTATTAACGTTGCCATCTTCATCTTGTAAGGCGGCCAAGGCGATGGGACCATACTCACCAAACATATCTCTGACCGTCTGCATATCGAGGCTCTGATCAGGATTCTTCTTCAAATAATCAGCCACATGGTCATAGGCACTATTGAGATTCTCTTCAGCGTTCTCATCAGAGAGAGCGTCAATGGAATCGCGCAGAGCGTAGGCCTCGGCTTTGGCGTTGGCGGGCAATTTATCGATAGCTTTGTAGAACTCGGCATCCTTCTTGGCGGCTAAGGCCTGATTATAGGCCTCATCAGCCTCAACACTGGCATTAGTCGCTTTAGCGGCCTCTTTGACCAGAGCCAAATCTTCATCAGAGAGTCCACCATCTTTAACGAGCTTATTGGTGTATTCGGCAATAGCCTTACGAGCGGCATCATCGGTATTTTCACCAGCAGCCTCAGCTTTTTCAATGGCTTCGGCCACATAAGCGTTAGCACCATCTTTAAGGCTATCAGGCAAATTGTTGACGGCGGCCACAGCTTCGTTGTCCGCACCCGCTTGTTTTTGCTCTAAATAATCGGCTCCCGAGTTAATTATATCCAAAGCTTTCTTGTTATCAGGATCATGAGCCAACTCCTGGCGTGCCCATTCGATAGCTTCATCGGCTTTGTCGGGATCAGCCTTCTGACCAGCAGCTTCGAGAGCATCGGTAAACTTGTTCTCAGCTTGATCTTGACGCATCTGCTGAACGGCAGAATCCTCTTTCTCTTTTATAGCGATCTGCTGATCTAACTGAGAGATAAAGTTCTCTTGCTCAGACTTCTGGCTCTCCAGATCGGCGATCTCCGCCTCTAAAGCCTGAATCTGCTCATCTTTTTCAATAGCCTCTTTGATCTCAGGATTGTTCTCCTCCATGGATTTCATTATCTCATCCATTTTGGCTTGAGCAGTCTGCATCTTCTGATCGCATTGGGCTATAGTCTGATCTTGCTTGGCCTGCTTCTTCTCAAGTTCAGAGTTCTTCTTCTCCAGATTATCTATCTCTTTTTGGATAGCCTGTTCCTCTTTCTTGAGTTGAGCGATCTTCTGCTCCAAAGCGGCTTTCTTCTGATTGTACTCCGAAAGAGCAGCCTGGTAAGAGGCTTGAGCCTGCTCATCATCACCACTGGGTTTCGTCGGAGGCTTCAAAGAACTGAGTTCACTCTCAGCGGCGGAGACTTCAGCACTCTTAGCTTGCTTCTCATTAGCCTTAGCATAAAGACTCTGTTGATTGGAGGCTAACTCTTGGGCTGTCTGAGTCTTCTCCTGTTGCGCCTGGTCTTTTTTAGTCTTAGCCTCATCGTACTCTTGCTGGGCTTTAGCATAATCAGCTTGATTCTTGATCTGCTCGATCTTGCCCTTAGCATCTAAACCATCTGTGCCAGCCTCTTTGGCAATATCGGCCTTGCGCTGGTTAATCTCCGATTTTTTAGAGTCGATCTGCGAACTCAACTCACCGACTTTAGCTTGAGCCTCGGCCTTCTGCTGCTGTAAACCCTCCAAATCTTCGGCCATCTCTGGCAAATTGGAAGAAGCGGCCGCCTCGCCAGCAGAGTTAGTTCCGCCAACACTGCCAGTTCCACCAGAACCGCCGACACCACCACTACCGCCGACAGAACCACTGCCGCCAGTACCGCCAGTGCCACTGGGACCGTTACTGCCAGAAGTACCATCATTGCCCTGATTCTGATTGGCCTGTTGTCCCTGTTGAGCTTGGTTATTCTTCTCAGCCTCTTTAGCCTTGGCTTCTTCTTCAGCCTTTTTAGCCTCTTCGGCTTTCTTAGCATCCTCAACGGCCGTTATCTCTTCGCCATCTTCGTACTGCTGCAAAGCCTTTTCAATAGCCTCGACCTGCTCATCATCAAGTTCAGTAATTCCCAATTCAGAGAGAGTCTTGCCTAAACTGTTTTCGACCTCTTCCGAATCTTCTTCGGCACTTTTAGCACCTTCAACATCTTCGTTATCTTTTATATCATCAAGATCTTCATCATCTTCAGAGAAGAGCTTTTTTATATCTGGCTTTTCACCAGCCTTAGACTCTTTAGAATCGGCCACCTCTTTCTCATAATCGGCAATAGAGGTCTTGATGTAATCGTTGATCTCATCCTTTGTTAAGGGATCTTTGCCCTCTTCTTTGCGCTTGGCATTCTCTTGACTGATAGTGAATAAGAACTCTTTTAAGTCCGCGTTCTGTTTATCGGTCAACTCAGAAGAATCTTTGCCGAAGAGAGCAGCCACAATTTCATCGGTAAAGGCTTGATTAAAATTATCGCGCTGAACCTGCTCCGTAGCCAAAAGATCATCCCCTTTAAGGGACATTCCACTGATCTGAAAAGAATCGTCAATATTAAAATTAGCTATGAGCGAATCCAGACCACCAGTACTTAAACTTGGTACTGACGCATTAAAAGAAGATATAATACTTTGAATATTACTTGAGTCCATATTGCCTCCCAATAACATGTTTGCTCTAATTTCACTTATAAATATAAAAATGTCAACTGATTTACTCCTATCAAAAAAAGGAATTACTAATAGACCACCGTATAACGCGGCCTATAAACATTTCCCAATTGTTTGGGACTTCGACCCGCCGCAGTTGGCTAGAGCCGTTGCGGTTGAGTGTTTAATTAAGAGGTGAAAAGAATAATGAAGGCTCTCCGTAATTTAGCCTGCGCCGCCGTTGTTGCGGCCGTCTGCGTTTCCGCTGGTGTCGCTAACGCTGAACAAATTGGTAACAACCATCAGATGGCTCCTGGTGTATGGTACGATACTTTCATAGGTCCAGACAGTCTAGAGTTTGGTGTTCCCGATGCTGGTGTCAACTATCAGAAGGACTTCACTGGTGAGGTCGTTTACGTTGATGGCAAGTATATGAGCATTGATATTGACGGTGCTGAAGATGACGTGGCTAACTTATATCTCTATCCTCAGACCACCCATTACACCCCCTCTTTCGAGGCTATTCGCGTAGGTACTAAAGTTGAAGTTCGCGCCGACAACCGCAATCGCGCTCGTTGCGTGAGAACTATTCCTTACTATCAGTGGTTGAAGAATCAGTCTGAGAACTAATAGTTTCACAACTTAACTTTTACAAAACAGCTTCCTAAAGAGGATTCTTTTTGGGAGCTGTTTTCTGTTATGGGAGAAAAAGAGATGATAAAACCTACCCCTTTGAGCGGTTTCCCTGAATGGTTGCCTGCTCAGCAGTTAGCTGAACAACATTTTATAGATACCATACGCCAAATTTACGAATTACACGGTTTCACTCGTTTAGAAACTAGTGCTGTAGAGAGAGTCTCCGTCTTAGAAGCTAAGGGTGAAATAAACAAAGAGATTTACGGCATAGGTCGCTTACAAGGCCCTCCAGGACGTTGGGAGATGGCTCTCCACTTCGATCTAACAGTCCCCTTTGCACGTTACGTGGCTCTCAATAGCGGAGCCATAAACTTCCCCTTTAAGAGGTGGCAGATCCAAAAAGTTTGGCGCGGCGAAAGGCCTCAAGAGGGACGTTTCCGCGAATTTTACCAAGCCGACATAGATGTTATTGGCGATGGCGAACTTCCCTTGAGCTTCGATGCTGAGATGCCCGCCATAATTGTAGAGATATTCCAAAAGCTCAATATTCGCGCCCAAATTCAGGTCAACAACCGCAAAGTTCTTTTAGGTTACTACCAAAGCCTAGGGATGAATGAAGAACAGAGTGCCAACATCTTGCGCGAAGTAGACAAGATGGACAAGATTGGCGCAGATAAAGTCAAAGAGAGTTTGCTCACCTTGGGCTTAACTTCTGAGTTGGCCGATAAATGTTTAGCCCTCTGCCAGTTGCGCGGCTGTCCAGCTAAAGTTTTAACACAAGCTAAAGATTTAAACGTGGATAATCCCACTTTCAAGCAAGGTTTAGAAGAGCTGGCCTTCATCGCTGAAGAGTTATCTTATCTGGACGAAGATTCGCTTATCTTTAATCTAGGCATTGTGCGCGGTTTAGACTATTACACAGGCACAATTTACGAGACGATCCTTCCCGATTATCCCAGTTTAGGGAGTATCTGCTCTGGAGGACGCTACGAAAATTTAGCCTCCCAATTTATCAACCGCAAATTGCCAGGAGTGGGAATAAGCATAGGACTCAGCCGCCTCCTCTCCCACCTTTTCGCTAAAAAAGCCATTGATTGCTCCAAACAGACTCCGACTCAGGTTCTGGTAAGCTGGCCCACCGAAGAGCTACGCCCCGCCTGCCGCCAAATAGCTCTAAAACTTCGCCAAGCTGGCATTCCTACCGAGATCTACCACAAGATAGATCCCCTAAAGAAACAGATGCGCTACGCCAGCCGCCAAGGTATCCCCTGGATGCTCTTCCCCTACATTTATAGCGATGAAGATCCCAACATCGAGATAAAAAATATGACCAGCGGAGAACAGGAGACACTGGCCTTAGAGGAGTGGATCGGCAAAATTAAGAGTATGTAAATTGTTTTGCCTTTCGGATTAGAATCTTAACAATTAGTAATTAGTAATGCGTAATTATTTCTTTCCAAAATAATTACGCATTACTAATTAAGCATTACGAATTTTAAATTTATAAACCAACAGTACTATGGCTAAAAGATCGATTACAGCCGCGCAGGCAATCGAATATGTGCAGACCATCACCTCGGAGTAAATGAAGACAATACCTAAACAGATCAACCCCACACCGTACCAGCGCAAAAAAGTAACCTTCTCTTTAAATCCCAACCAACCGATCAAAAGCACAAGGATATAACCTACACTCAAGAGAGGATAGAGAAAACTCAAAGGCACTTTGGTAAGCAAAACTAACCACAACACTGTTGATAAAACATAAACAAAAAGTCCTACAAAAACGAAGGGACTCAAACACAAGAGTACAGCGTTAGACAGAGATTTTACAGGTGCAGAGGTGACAAATTTACCGGCCGCTTCTATGCGCTCTTTGTTTATCTGTTTGCCCATACCGATCTTGAAAAGAACTTGCCCAACTATACCCAAAGGCAAGGCTGCACAGAGGAGAGCTACAGGCATAGGCTGGTCTAAGCTCCAAGCTTCAGCGACATTAGCCTTCAAGATTATCAAAAAGGCCACTACAAACATTATAGCAGCCACATAATAACTCCAATTGGTAAAAAGTTTCTCCGCATACATAGAGATAATGCCAAAGCTTATAAAGCCGACTCCCAACCAGCGCAGCCAAGAGACCTCTTCCCCAAAACATAGCCATCCCATAAGCAAAATAGCAACATAACCCACACTGATCATTGGATAGGCCAAACTTAGATCAACCTTGCTCAAAATAGCGAACCAGCAGACAGCCGAAAGAGCATAAGTCAACATACCTAAAAAAATAACAGGCTGCAACATTAAAGCCACGCCATTATAAAATAGGTAAAATAGAGAAATAAAACTGCTGTGGTGTAAAATATCTTGAAGATTCTGCCCCAAAGCTCCCACAAAAGATTGAGCTAATTCTCCCCCCATACCCATCTTAAAAATATATTGACCAGCTAAAGTCAGAAAAATAAATATAGCTATTAAACCAGTAGGCTTTTTTGCCTCAGTCGCCTCAATAGAAGACATACTATTTTATCTCCGTCAACAAATTGTTCTGAAGCCCTTCTAGTGATCGCTATTATCATCCTGGTCAGGATAAACTTACAGGGCAAAATGCAAAGTTACCATGTTATGGCAGAAATTATGGAGGAAGCTAACTCATTTGTTTTAATAATTATTTATGGATGATAAATGGAAAGTTTGTGCCTTGTGTCGCTTTTTGGAGACGGTAGACAGAGGCATATACATTGAAGATATCGAGGAGACAGAGTACAGTCTCTTCCATTGTAAAAAATTAGATGTTTACCAACATGAAGAATATCTCATGATCCCAACTCCCACCAGTACTGAGGAGATGGAGCCTAAAGATCACAAAGTTTGTCCTTATTGGGAGCCATGGGAAGATGAAGGCGAAAGTGTCTTCGTCGGTTTACCCGAAGATTTTCAGTCTCTCTCTATAGATGATGTAGATCTCATTCTCGATAGGATTGAAGAAGATGGGAATAATTAAACAGATAGAAAATTTCTCTGTTTTGGGCAAACGCACCTGGAAAGGCAAGATGTCCAAATTGGGCATGGTTGTCGTTAAGGAATTGGATCTTCATCTGGATCAAGCTCAGAAGAGATTAAAAGAACTCAAAAGTATTTCTTTGCCATTCGTAGCTAATTACTACAAGGTTATTGCAGAGCAAGATCGAGTCTTTGTTGTCAGATCTTGGATAGATGGCGAGCAACTACAACCTAAGATAGATCTCAATCTTGCCAAAAAGATCGTTGAACTGATTAGAGATGTATCTTCTAAAGTTATAATTTACGATCTTCGTCCCGAACATTTGATCTTAAAAGACGGCAAAGTCTATATTTGCGATTTAGGTTTTAACAAAAAGGGAACTTTGCCGTATTGTGCCCCTGAACAGATCAATAGAGAAATTTTAACTAATAAAATTGCCTATTACCAGTTAGGAGCCGTTCTCTACAATCTCTTGGAAGATAAGACTCCGCCCGATCCTCAGATCTTGCTCATGCCCAATGTGGAACAGCCCATCTTTACAACTGTAGAAGATAGCGTAAATAAAAATCTGCTCAAACTTTTTGAAGCCGATCCTCAGGAAAGGGCCGATTGCACACAAATTTTGACTTCTCTCTACCCTGGAGAACAAATATTTAAGGATGAAAAAACTGCCGAAGCAATTGTAGAAGAAGTTGAGCCTCCTTTAGAAGATGAGGAAGAATTAAAAAAATCTGAAAAAAGCGATAAAATTGGGAACAATTACAGTAGTCATATCGATAGTTCAATAGTAGCTCTCGTATTTTTGCCCCTGTTATTGGGAGTTATCTTTGTTTATGCAGCTGTACATTATAATATTTTTGCCTTTTTAGATGAAAACACCACATCCTTAGCTGAAGAGACAAAAGCTGTTAAAAAAATTCCCAGCCAAAGCCATCTGCCTCAATCTTGGATCAGTCCCAAAGATGGAGCGAAGATGATCCTTATCCCCGCAGGTGATTTTTACTACGGACCCGTCCCAGAAGCGGGTGGTGGCGTAAAACCTAAGGTCGTTCACCTAAACGATTATTACATTGATCGCTACGAAGTGACAAATCGCCAATTTAGAAAATTTGTTAAAGAGACTGGTTATAAGGCTCAAGGTAATTGGCAAAAGTACGCAGGTGATGATCGCTTAGATCACCCTGTGATTATGGTCTCCTACTACGATTGTGAAGCCTACGCGCGTTGGGCAGGGAAGCGCATTCCTACAGCTCAAGAGTGGGAAAAAGCCGCCCGTGGTGGCGATCTTCGCCTCTATCCTTGGGGCGGTGTTACGGGTGATCCTCAAAAGCTCAATTGTGTCGAAAGCATTTGGGGCAGTACATCTCCCGTAGGCTCGTTTCCAGAAGGTGCTTCCCCTTACGGCGTGGAGGATATGGCAGGCAACGTTTGGGAATGGGTCGACTCCTGGTTTATACCCTACGATTCTAACGACACTTACGTTTCTATAAGAAAGGTTGTCAAAGGTGGTTCACGCACAGATAGTTACCGCGATTGTACTGTAGTAGCTGAAAAAGGTGTTGTTCCCGATTTAGGAACTTTGTCTGGCTCTGGTTTTCGATGCGTCTACGATCCAGCGGATGATGGAAGTAAAAATAGAACTCCCAAGAACAAGAAAAAATTGCGCTCTTTGGAAGAACTAACTCCTCCTAAGAAACCTAGTCCAGTCACACCTCCCCAAGGAGAAGAGATAAAAGAGAATATTCCTGTTCCTGATTATACGATTAGGGAGATTCCTGAAGGTACTTATAACGATAGATTCGATTATAACGACAATTATGTTCCACCAACTGAGCCTGAGAATCCACCCGCTGAAATTATCAAAGAGAATAAAAATATTCCCGAAGCTGAAACTAAAACAAGTGAGACTAGAGCGAATAAACAAAATAGTGTTGACGAGGAGGAAGAGATCTTCGGACCCAAGCCAGTTATTCCCGATCTTGAAAAGGGAACTAGCAGTGGTTTTGTAGATGAAGATAAGGTTAATTATTACGCTGAGTAATTTTTAACAACGATAGTCAGCTCTCTAAAAAGTCAAAACTATTGTTTTAATTCAACGTTTCCACAGTTCTAGGGCAGGTAAAGGAATAATTAATGATAAAACCTGCCCGTGCAGTTTATCGAGGAGATAGTTTTATGCTTTACAGAAAAGGTTCTATTGTTTTTAACGAGTTACACGAATTGCCCGATCTATGGCAAAAAGTTTTAAATTTCATGAATAAAGAGCGCGAAGCTGGTGTCACTTGGATTCGCTCTCAAAATTGCGGACAAGTAGTCTATGTTGCTACTTCAGAACTGTACAATATCGCTATCTCTGCCGCTAAAGTTACTCATTTAGTCTCTGGATTAAATTCTATTGCCATTACTCCCAACGAGATTATGTACGGTCGCCGTCCTCCTTACGATGCCCGCATACGCACTTTAGTCGTAGTTTTATCTAACCCCAGCACATTTACTGAAACTTCTTGGGGTGTAGAGAGACTAAAACAACTCGATCCTAAAGCTCAATTTTTGTCTTTGGAGACGGAGAGCGGCAAGTTTGCTTCTTTAGTAAATTACAACCTTGTATTTAGCGAAATAAAAGATGCGGCTAAGATGCCCGTAGTTAGTATGAGCTGCTTACTCTTAGCTAGTTTTGCTCTAGTAGGTTGGATAAGTGGAAAGAAGATACTCTTAGATGAATTGGAGCGTTTACCAGGTATATGTCGCGATCACTTAAAAACGTGGCAAGTAAAATCTCAACAGATATTCTTGGATAAACCAGCTCATATTGTCTTCTTAGGATCCGGACCATATGAAGGAATCGCTCGTGAAGGAGCTATGTTAGTATCCAAAATTGCCACTGTACACAGTGAGAGCAATTACTTTATAGAATATCGCCACGGAATTTATGGCAGTGCAAACCAATCTTCGATGATTATAGGCCTCTTCTCCAATACTTTTAGAAATGTAGAAGAGAGTATTTTCGCAGATCTGAGCGTCACCAGAGCTAGAAGAATAGCTATTGCTGATCGGTCATCCAGCGATCTGATCTCTCGCAGTAGTGATATTTTAGAATTAAATTCTGGAGTCAGTGAGATCGCTCGGGTTATTTTAGCTCTAGTAGCCGTGCAATTTTTAGTCTTCTACTTAAGTATGGGAAGAGGCATCAACCCTGACAATCCCAAACACTTAGAGAATGCCCGCTTAGAATTAAAAGAGCGTCCAGGAGCCAAGTAATGTTTCATGTAGTCGAGTTTGCCGATTTTTTAGATTCTCCGCTAGAGATCGTTGAATTTTTAATACCGATAACAATCATCTTCTATGTTTTGAGGTACATCGATTATTATCTGGATACTCCCAAATACCAGGACTTTTCTAATTTACAGAAAGTTTGGTTATTTTTGCATTCGTTAAGGGTAGATTTTACAGCTAAAGTAGAGGCGGCTTTAGGTGAAGATTTTATGGCCTCTTGTTTAGCAGAGGCCGCCAATTTACCTGATAACAGCGGTCGTTGGACGATCAAAATTCGTCAAGAATTTGCTAAAAAGGCGAGCAACTTATCAGATCATGAATCCTTTAATTTTACAGATATAAAATTGCTAAATACAGAAAATGAAACTATCTGGCTAAATTACAAGGATGACATCAATAAATTAGTAGATGACATCTCCCAAATTTGGCCCTGTCAACCTAAAGTAGAGGAAGTCTTTGAGCAATAAATTGTATCAAAGTTGGCGTGAACTTCTGCGTAGCGAAGAAAATTTTGCTCTTATCACCGTTATCAGAGCCAATGGTTCTACTCCTCGTGGAGCAGGTACTAAGATGCTGGTCAATTACGAAGGTATAGCCATTGGCACTATAGGTGGTGGTTGCCCTGAAGCCGAGGCCTGGGATGAAGCTAAGTTTATAGCTAAGAATGGCGGTCAGAATATCTTAGAAGTAAATTTAGCCAACAGTGGAGACATTATCAAAGATGGCGGAGAGGCCATGATCTGTGGCGGCCACTTGCAAGTATTTATCGAGCATATGGGAACCAACTCTCCTCAAACTCCACAACTTCTCAAAGCCCTAGATCTCCTCTTAGATAAAAACAAAGTTATTGTCAGTTTAACTTGTGTAGATAGCGAATTAGAGGAAAAAATAGGCGAAAGATACCTGTTTGTCAAAGAAGGCAACGAGTTGTGGGCTTTGAGCGAATCTGTTAAAGATGAGTTATATTCATTAGCCCGAGAGACAGCCAACAGTGGCCAAGCTCAGATTTTTGAAGCAGAAGGTGAACGTTTTTTTGCTGAAACCTTCGCGCCCAGTCGACGCATGTACATAGCTGGTGCTGGACATGTCAGCCGACCTTTGAGTTTATTAGCTCACATGTGCGGTTTTCAAGTAACAGTCAACGATGATCGACCCGAATATGCTACTCACAAGTACCTGCCCGAGGGAGTACAAATCAGTA